>NZ_MEIH01000112.1:0-14213 GCF_001723155.1 Haladaptatus sp. W1 | reverse complement strand
AGGACGTTCGGCGCGATGTGCCGCGAGATGATGCGCCAGTTGCTCGCCCCGGAAATCTTCGCCGCCTTGACGAACGAGCGTTCGCGGAGCGAGAGGACGAGCGCGCGGATGACGCGGGCGGACGTGCGCCACTGCAGAAGCACGAACGCGAGGATGATGTTCTCCAGTCCCGGCCCGAGCACCGTCACGAGGACGATGACCGTCGGCAGGAGCGGGAGTCCGTACACGAAGTCCACGAGTCGCATGAGCACGTCGTCCACGTAGCCGCCGTAGTAGCCGCTGACGAGGCCGACGAGCGTTCCGAGGCCGACGGTCATCACGGCGGCCACGAGGCCGACCATGATGGCGGGGCGCGCCCCGTACACCAGTTGGCTGAAGATGTCGTAGCCCTGCGCCGTCGTTCCGAGGATGTAGCCGCCCTCCCCGCCGAGGAAGGACGGTTTGATCCACTTGGCGAAGAGCGCGTTCACCATCAGGCGTTCCTTCGGTCCGTACGGCGCGATGTACGGCGCGAAGACGGCGACGATGCCGAAGAACGCGAGGATAGCCATCGCGGCGACGACCAGCGGGTCCTCGGTGAGCATCGAGAACTGTTCGGTTATCGTCTCCTTCCAGAGGCGGAGGTTGCGCTGCCACGCGCTGAACTGCTCCTCGCTCTCCTCGTCGATGTCCGCGAATATCGAACCGTCGTGCTCCTGATTCATCGTTTCAGTCATAGGTCACCCGTGGGTCGAGGACGCCGTACAGCAGGTCGGCGACGAAGTTCATCACGATGACCGACAGTGCGAGGACGAGGAACGTCCCCTGGGCCACCGGGTAGTCGCGTCGAAGCACGGCGCGAATCATCTCGCGGCCGATGCCCGGCCAACCGAACACCGTCTCGATGAGGACGCTGCCGCCCACCGCGTAGCCGATGGCGATGGCGGCGGCGGTCAGCACGGGCAACAGAGCGTTGCGGGCCGCGTGGTTGAACATTATCTTGCGCTCCGTCAGTCCCTTCGCGCGGCAGAGGTCGATGAAGTCCTCCGAGAGGGTTTCCAGCATGCTGTTGCGCATGATGAGCAGCGGATAGCCCATGTAGTAGAACGCGAGGACGATGACCGGCGCGACCATGTGTTTGAGGAAATCGAGCGAGAACACCATCGCCCAGAAGTTCTTCGGGCCGGAGCCGAGGCTCGTCATCCCGCTCATCGGGATGATGCCGAGTTTCGCGCCGAAGATCCAGAGGACGAGGATGCCCATCCAGAAGCTGGGGACGCTCCGTCCGACGAGCGCGGTCACGACCGTCGTCTTCTCGAACCGCGTTCCACGGTACCAGCCGGTGAGGACGCCGAGCGAGATGCCGATGATGTACGCCACGACGAACGCGGTCAGCATCAGGACGAGCGTGTTCGG
Organism: Haladaptatus sp. W1; assembly: GCF_001723155.1. NCBI lineage: Archaea > Methanobacteriati > Methanobacteriota > Halobacteria > Halobacteriales > Haladaptataceae > Haladaptatus > Haladaptatus sp. W1. Next base: position 12,818 of record NZ_MEIH01000112.1, on the reverse strand, counting down.
GAGGTACGTGACGAGCATGTTGATGACGCGCTCGTTGGTCTTGAACGAGCGCCCGAGGTCGAGCGTCAGGAGGTTCTGTATGTACCGCACGTACTGCACCCACAGCGGGTCGTTCAACCCGTAGCTCGCGATGAGCCGCTGTCGAACCGCGGGCGTCATTCCGGGCGAAATGATGTACGACGTCGGGTCGCCCGGCATGAGGCGAAACAGCATGAACAGCGCGGTCGCGACTGCCCACAGCGTGATTCCCAACTGCACGGTGCGCCTGACGAAGAAGTCTAATTTACCCATTTATTAGTATCGAAATTTTTGTTGGTCGGTCGGCTCTACTTAGGGAAGTGTGCCATTCCGTCGCCGTCGATGACGTATCCGGCGTCTTTGAGGGACTGCTTCCCGGCTTTCACGCCGTCGTCCGGCTGGTACTTCTTCACGTCCGGGTTGCTGAACTTGCCGAACGATTCGCCGACGAGGTTCCACCCCTCGGTGGCGAAGCCGTAGAGAATCTGCTCGTTGATGGCCTTCTTGGGAATCGCGTTGACGGCGGCCTGTCGGACGGCCTTGTCGTCAAGTCCCTTCTGGCGCGTGTTCTGGCTGAAGTGCCACCAGCCGTCGCCGGGCGCGGACTTCACGCCGATGTTCGAGGCGTCCTGGTTGTCGTTGAGCTGTTTGCCGATGCGGGTGTACGGCAGGTAGTTCAGCGTCCCCTTCTTCAGCAGGGACCACACGGTCGAACTCTCCGGGATGATGCGCCAGATGCGGCGGTTGAACTTGACCGGTCGCCAGTGGTCTTCGTACTTCTTCAGGCTCAGTTCGCTGCCCTTGTCCCAGTAATCGAACTGGAGCGGACCGCTTCCGACGGGCTCTTTGATGTTCGCTTTGGCCGGGTTGCTCCGGCTCTCCCACTTGTGCTTCGGCACGATGGGTATCTGGTTGGAGAACAGTTTGTGGACCGGACCGACGGGGTTCTTGAAGTTCACCGTCACCCACTGACCGTCCACCGACACCGAGTCGTACATCTCCCACTGCGTGGAGTAGAGCGGAATCTCGTTTTCCTGGATGTAGTCGAGCGTGAACTTCACGTCCTCCGGCGTCAGGTCCTCGCCGTCGTGCCACTTGTGGCCCTCCCGAATCTTGTACTTCACCGTCTTGTTGTCCGGGCGCTCCCAATCGGTCGCCAGACTCAGTTTCGGGTCGGCTTCGAGTTTCGAGTTGATGCGCACGAGCTTGTCGTACAGCATCTCGAACTGGTGGATGAGTTTCGTCTCGTTGTTGTAACCGAGAACGCTGAGCGTGCCGAGGGTCTCGGCCCACGAGCCGCGAAGCTCCTTTTTGCTGTTGTTCACTTCGATGTTGGTCATCGGTTCGAAGTGGAAGTAGCCCGCGATGTGGTCGGTCCACCCGCTGACCTGATTTTTGTTGTACGCCACGATGTTGGGCATCTGAACGATGGGGTGCATCGGGACGTCCTCGTTGATGGTCTTCTGAATGTCGAACAGCGTGTCGATGCGCTTTTGTTCGTCTTTCATCTGCAGCTGTTCCATCAGCTTCGGGTCGAGGTCCTTGTTGGTGTAGCCGGTGAAGTTGCCCTGGCCCTTCCCCGTGTTCGAGGAGTGGAACTGCTCGGGCATCCGACGACCGGGGTCGATGCCGAGACCACGTGACCACGTTGCGAAGGAGAAGTTGAACTCCTCGGTGATTTTCGTGTAGAGGGTGCCCCACTCGAACACCTGCACCTTGGTGTCGAGTCCGACTTTTGTGAGCTGGTCGCCCACGAGGTTGATGGCGTCGTGGCGCGCGGGGTTGTAGTTCGCGGGGTTGTTGAGGTAGGTGTATTGGGGTAGCTTGTCGCCGCCACTTCCACCACCGCCGCCGTTGTCGTCATTGGAACCGCTGCAACCGGCGAGCGCGGCCATTCCACCGACGCCGGTTGCGGTGGTCATCTTTAAAAAGTCACGTCGTTTGACATCCATGTTACCACTTGGCATTTGTCATTAATTACCAGGCATGCCTACTATATAAACAAAACTGACAATATATTACAAATCAGAAGAGAGAAATGGAACATATTTCTGAATACGTTATCGAATGCGGAAATTTACACTAACATATCCTCAGATTTGAAAAACGCATCGAAAACCGAATCGACGGCGCGGTGACGGCGTACGGAATCATCGACCGGTGTTTGGAGCAGACGCCGGTCACCGTTTCGCGGACGTCGCTGATACCCGTTATCGAACGGAGTGCACCGAGAGGAACCGTCACCGCTCCGCCCGTGAACCGCTTTCCGCGCTCGCTCCCGTCCACCGTGTAGCCGAGTCGAACCGGGAAGGTTAGTTCCTGTGTCGTCGCCTCGTCCTCGAACTCGCTGGGCGTCGTCGCCGCGATGTCCTTCGCGTACAGGACGCTCGGCGGCATCGAACTCGCGCGCTTCGTTCGCGTGGCCTCGTTCTCGATTCGCGGCGTCTCGACCGATTCGACGTACACGTCCGCCCCGTCGAGAAGCGACGCCCGCGAAGCGGACCCGGCGGCGACGTCCAGATGACGGGCGTGAATCCGCGGCGGCCGTTCGTAACCGACGCTCGGAACCACGGACCCCATCGGGACCGTCTCTTCCTCGATGGCGGACACCGTATCGTGGAGGAAGTTCCGGACGATGCCGTCGGACACCAACGTCACCGGCGTCGTCGGTTTTCCCTCGGCGTCGTATCCCAACGCCGCCCACGACCCGGCGTGAACGCAATCCTCGACGTCGAGTCCCGCCGGGCCGAATCGGTCACCGACGGAGAAGGGACTCGACCCGAGATACGCCGCGTCCATCTCCAGATAGTGCGCGACGTGGTGGAACAACGCCGCCGCCGCCCGCGGGCCGAACACGACATCCGCGTCGCCGTCGCCCTCGATACTCGTCGTCTCAGCGTCGTCGAGCGGAGGGTACTCCGCCCGCTCCCGTACCGCCGCCGCCAGTTCGTCGAAGTGGCCGGGAAGCGCGTCGAAGAACGCGGGTCCGGTGGTCGTTCCGAAATGACGCTGGACCTTCTCCGCGTTCGTCGGCGCGACGACCGTTTCGACCGACGCTCGTTCGAGCGACGTTCGGACCGTCGTCCCGGTCGTCGTCAACAGGACCGACGACAACCGCTCGTCGCGGTACGAGACGGCCGCGCGGTCCACCGCGAGGCCGTCCATCGACGCCGCGAACGCCGACCTGACGGCCGCGAGTTTTTCGGTCGCCGCGGAGTCGGACAGCGACCCGTCGACCGTCCATCCCGGGTGAACCGCCTGATGGACCGTCCCCGGGTCGTACTTGACGGGGACGCGCTGGTCCAAGACGCGGGCCGACCGAATCGACCGCTCCATCAGGTCTTCCAGATGGGATTCCGAAAACGACGTCGTGAACCGATAGTCAGCGCTTCCCTCCACGAACACGCGCCACCAGATGCCCTCGTTCGAGAGGTCATCGGCGGAGCGAACCTCGGCCGGAGTCGCCGACCCAGTAGTCTGCGTTCTGTCGAGATATCCCACTTCCGCGACGGCCACTTCGTCGTCGGAATCGAACCGCGAGAGAATCCACTCCGCGACGTCGAGTTCGTCCCCCACATCGGGTCCGTCCTCCGTCTCGTCCATACCACCTCCTTCGCGGGGGACTCCTAAAATCCGACCCACGAGTGCACGGATTTCTTCGAACCAAACGTACATCACACCCGGAACCAATCGTAAACACTACCACATAAAATGACAACACTACCCACGACAATCGTTGGCGATGCGTACACGAGCACGCGACACTGGAACCTCCTCTGTAACCTCGTCGATCTCGACAATCGGATGGCCGGACAGGACGGAGAGGCGGAAGGGGCGGACCTCGTACAGGAGGCGTTCGAAGCGAACGGCCTCCGCGATGCGACCATCTCCGAGTTCGAGATTCCCGGTTGGTGGCGCGAGTCGAGCGCACTGACCGTCGAACACGACCGGACGCACGAGTTCGACGCGCAACACGAAACCGTCGCCCTACCCGGAACGCCGAGCGGCGACGTGGAGGCGGAACTGGTCGACGTCGGCTACGGGCTTCCGGAGGACTTCGAGGCGGCCGACGTCGAGGGCAAACTCATCATGGCGTCGAGCATGACCCCGGACGACTACGGCCGCTGGATTCACCGCGCGGAGAAGTACGGTGCCGCGGCGCGGGGCGGCGCGGTCGGCTTCCTCTTTCGCAACCACTTGGAGGGGAACCTCCCGCCGACGGGAAGCATCGGGAAGGAAGACGGCCCCGGCGACATCCCCGCCGTCGGCGTCTCGAAGGAAGTCGGCGACAGACTCGTCCGATACTGCGGCAGCGGCGAAACGACCGCGCGACTCGCGGTGAACTGCCGGAACGAACCGACGAACTCGCGCAACATCGAGGCCGTCGTCGGTCCGGACACCGACGAGGAAGTGCTCGTCACCGCGCACGTCGATGCCCACGACGTCGGCGAAGGCGCGAACGACAACGGCGTCGGGACGGTGCTCGTCGCCGAAATCGGCCGCCTGCTGGTCGAGATGGAAGACGCCCTCGAAACGCGGGTCCGCTGTCTCGTCTTCGGTGCCGAGGAGGTCGGCCTGTTCGGCGCGTACCACTGGGCCGAGACGCACGACATGGACGCGGTAAAGTGCATTTTCAACATGGACGGCGCGGGATACTCGCGCACCGCCGACGTGTACACGCACGGATTCGACCCGATGGGCGAGGCGTTCGCGGAGGTGCGCGACGAACTCGACGTCCCGGTCGAAATCCACGACGGCATCCGCCCGCACAGCGATCACTGGCCGTTCGTCCAGAAGGGCGTCGCGGGCATGCAAGGGCGGTCGATAGCGGGCGAAAGCGGGCGCGGTTGGGGACACACCCACGGGGATACGCTCGACAAACTCGACGTCCGCGACCTCCGTGACCTCTCCGTCGTCTTCACGGCGGCCGTGCTCAAACTCGCGGAGGAAGACCGGGACATCCCGCACAAATCCGTCGCGGACATCCGCGATGCGACTGTCGAACAGGGATTCGAGGAGGGGATGCGAAACTCCGGCAGTTGGCCGTTCGACGACGCTGCAACGGCGGACGCGGAACCAGCGGCGGAGGCGGACCGATGACGGTTCGACTCGACTACGAACCGTACGACCTCGGCGGGATGACGTGGGAAGACGCCGAAGAAGCGATTCCCGACGCCGATTTCGTCGTCCTCCCGACCGGAAGCGTCGAACAACACTCCCTCCACCTCCCGGTGACGGTGGATACGCTCCGTGCCGAATCCCTCTCGCGGGAACTCGTCGAGGCGGCACCGGACCGCGACCTGTCGATGGTTCGACTACCGACCCTGCCCTACGGCTACTCCGAACACCACATGAACTACGCCGGGACCGTCACGCTGTCGAGCGACACCTACCAGCGCGTCATCGAGGACATCGGCGAATCCATCGCGGAACACGGGGCCGAGCGACTCGCCATCGTCAACTGCCACGGCGGGAACAACGCGCCGCTCACGCTCGCCGCGGACAGGATTCAGCGCGACCACGGCGTCAAAACGTCGCTCGTCCACTGGACGAATTTCGCACGGGACCGGTTGGAAGAGCGGTTCGGCGACGAGTGGGGCCACGCGGGCGACCACGAGACGAGCGTCATCGAACTGTTCTATCCCGACCTCGTGAAGACCGAGAAGAAGGAGCCACAGGTTCGAAAGGCACGGTTCGAGGCACGCAAGTACACCTACTTCGACGACATCACGGAGCAGGGCGGACGCGGCGACCCGACCCAATCGGACCCCGAGTTCCTCGAAGAGGTCGTCGCCGAGACGACCGACATCATCCTCTCGGCGCTGAAATCGGACATCGAACAGGAGTAGTGCGGGCCGCTACGGGTCCAGTTGGTCGTCCAATCCCCACTCCTCGGCCCGCCGCTCGGCCTCTCGTTTCGCCTGCTTCCGAATGGCCGCGATTTTCTCCTCGTCTTCGAGGAACGCTTCCACGGCGCTAGTCGGGGTCGTTTCCGTGTCGGACGTCGGTCGTTCCGGCGCACGCGCCCGCGTTCTCGCGGCCAGTTGCGGGTCGCCCGCCAGCCGTTCGGCGGGCATTCCCGGCGGAATCGTCCGGTCGTCCGCTCCATGGGTCGTCTCGCGTTCGTCCACGGGTTGTCGATAGAGTTCGACGCTGTACGGTCCGGGAACGGCGAGGTCGGCGACGGCCGCCGGTCCGCCGCGGCCCGTCCTGGTGTGATGGGCCTGCACGGGGATGCCGCCCTCGAAGGTCAGCACGCCGTACCCGTCCGCGTCGAGGAGGAGCGAGTCTTGGGGTTTGAAGACGGCGTGACCGGTGAGGCCGCGTTCCAGCGCGGTGGCGAGCGCTGTCGACGGGTCGCTGACGACGCGGGAACGGACCAGTTCGCCGTGTGGGCTCGTCATGGTGCGTCGGGGATGACCGCACTGCGGAAGCGTTTGGCGACGCGTTCCGACTCGCCGGTCCGAACGTCGAGGGTCGCGGCGGCGTCGCGGTAGGCGCTCGCGGCCGCGCTCTCGGGCGCGTGCGCGAGGAGCGGTTTTCCCGCTCGACGGGCCGCCCGCGCCGCGTGGTCGTCGGGGACCGCCGCGAGCGTCGGCCCGTCGAAATACCGCTCGCTCTTGTCCGCTATCGGACGCACGTCCTCGTCGTCGTGAACCTTGTTGAACAGCACCCCCGCGGTTCCGGTGCCGTACGAGCGAGCGTACTCTTGGACCTTCAGGCCGTCGCTCAGGGAGGGAATTGTTGGTTGGAGGACGACGACGATTCGGTCGGCGAGGACGATGGGGAGAATCGCGCTCTTGCTTCCGAGCGCGGCGGGCGAGTCGAGCAAGAGCACGTCCGTCTCCGCGGCCAGCGTCGCCACGACGTCCTGTAACCGGTCCGGGTCGGCACGCTCGAACGCGGCGAGGCTCGTTCCACAGGGGACGACGCGCATCCCGAACCGTTCGTAGACGGCCTCTTCGACCGACGCGTCGCTGTCCCCGATGAGCAAGTCGTGGAGCGTCGTCTCCGCGTCGGTCAGTCCCGTGTGAAACAGGAGGTTCGCCATGCCAGTGTCGGCATCGACGACCGTCACGTCGTACTCCTCGGCCAGCGCCATCCCGAGGGAGAGCGTGCTCGTGGTCTTGCCGGTGCCACCTTTCCCGCTCGCGACCGCAAACGCCTCGACCATCGTTTTAGACTCCGGTCGTCATCAGTTAAAAATACAGGTATTTCCACGACGGATAAAGGAACGGCGAGAGGAAGACACTGATGAAAGCGGGGGACGCGCCGATTCAACGGTGAAACCGACGCACGAAACCGTCAGAGGAGACCAAACAAAAGGTGCGACCGGTCAGGTGTGGCGAAGTATCCCGGCCGGTAGGCAGTGACAGGATGCGTGCCGACACGGCCGCCGATACGAGCGGTGTGTCGCAGTTTGACGTACTCCAGTACTGGTTGAGTGGCGGTGACCAGCGGAGAGTGGCGTGCGTTCGTACCGGCGATTCGTGCACGTCTCACGCATCCAAGGAACTATATAGACCACATTGTCTAAAAATTTTCCATCTATTTGGCCGTATGTTAATCTCTTTCTTTTTCAAACGAACTTCGACACTGTTTTCAAACAAACATGGAATAGCATACCATATGCGTCCCTCCGAGGCCGACCTCACCGCCCCTCCCCTCGCACAGGTGTTCACCTATCCGGCGCGAATGAAGTTTCTCGCGGTACTCGCGGACGACCCGAACGAGAGTTTCAGCGCGACGGAGTTGGTAGACCACGCCGGAACCGCGCCGAGCACGTGGACGGCCCACCGGGACGACCTCCTCGAACTCGAACTGGTGAAAACGGTAGAAACGGACGGTCCACACCCCAAATATACGCTCGCCACGACGACGCACGCCCGGCTGCTCCAGCGGCTCTCCGACGAACTCGACGAGGTAATCCACGAACTCAAAGACCCCATTTCGGACGCTATCGATGGATTCTCCCAATGAGAACGCCCAATACGAATTAATACAATTTAATTGTAATAATTGTAATTAATATTTGTTATGTATTATTAAAAAAATTATAATTCGCATCGAAAATACTGTTCTCTCGTGATGTCGCAAAAAGACGCGGTACTTGGCAAACTAGCAGATCACCCCCGATTGCTCGGCGTCCTGTTCACCCTCAGCTTGCTGGTGTTGCAGTTCGGAACGGTACTCGCCGGGAGCGGAGGAAACAGCGGGCCGTAACTATTCGATTTCGGATAGACGCAGCTCGTCACTCCACCGCAGTTCCCCGTTGGCTTCGATCGGTATGAGTTGGTCGGAGAACTCGGCGTGGAGTTCCTCCCCGGACAACGTGAGCGTCGTCGTCGGTGCGGAGGTGAGATATCGTTGCTGGGACCAACTGGGGTGGAAATTGTTGTGCGAGCCGAAACCGAACAGGTCAGTGGGATACGTACTGACCTCGACTTCGAAGCGGTCCTTCCCAATTCGTTCGATTTTCAGGTGTTGCGGATTCGCTCGCTCGCTCTGGACGAGCGACAACCCGCCGTCGCCCAAGACGGTGTACTGATAGCCGTGTGCCGAGTGTCGCTGTGCTATCGACAGCGCCGCTCGAAGCGGAAAGCCGCAGTTCAGGAGACGGGCCAGCGTCCGTCCGAGTTCCGTCGCCATCGGATTCCCGACCGGCGAGAGCGTCACGACACCGCCGCGGCTTCCCTTCGTGATCAGTTCGCGTCCCTGTTCGTAGGATTGGCAGGCGTTCAAGAGAAACGCGGAGACGCCAACTTCGGAGATCGATTTCACGTCGAGCGACCCGTCGGCACACAGGATACCGTTCTCATCGACGTGGCCGATGTAGTGGATGAAGTCCGCCGGTTTCGCTAACAGGTCGGTAAGCTCGTCCCGTGACAGGTCGTAGTGGGCGGTCACGTCGAAATCAAGCAGGTCGCGCAACCCGTACAGTTCTCGAACGACATCTTCCTCCCGCATGTGCTCGTCGTTGCAGACGACGTGAATATCGATAGTTTCGTTCGACGGGCGACGGTCGATACGCTGTCGAAGCGCGCTCACGTCGAGTTTGTTGACCGTGAGCGGATACCCCGGACCGGCCCACGCCTGCCCGATCACGTTCGGCATCGGGTCCACCTGAAACACGTCCCGACCGTCTACGGTGTCCCATCCGCTCGTTCCGCGGACCAAGACCTCCGACGAGGGCGCACGGAAGAACTCCGACTGTGCGTCGGACATCGGTTTGACCGTCTTCGAGGTCGGTTTGTCGGGAATGCGAACGAGCGCGAGGTCACGAGCGATGTGCGGCATGTACTCGGCGTTTTGGACCGTCGGCGTTAGGTCGACGCCCAACCGCCAGTTCGGGATGTGCGGTTCGAAGGTTTCGAACGGAACGGACAGATAATCCGCGAGACGCTCCGGGAGCGGTCGGTCGTACAGGTCGGCGAAATCGAGGTCCACCAGCGGTTCGACCCGCTCGCGCTCGTGCAGTTCGACCTTGTAGTACCCTTCCGTCCGCGTGAGACAGTCGAGAAAGAACGTCTGTCTGAGGACGCGGTTGACCGTTTCGACGTAGCCGCCGGGTCCGTCGAGCGACCGCTCGAACGACCCCGCGACGAGACGCGGGTCGTGCCCCGGAACGACCGTCGCACCGAGATAGTACGCGAGCGAGACGACGGGGAAGACGTGTTCGCGGTCGGGTGGAACGACCAGTTCGACGTCCGTCGCCGCCGGTCCGAGTCCGTTCGGCACGGAAAACGTCTCACCTCGTTCGACGAGCGGTGGATGGCCGCGGAGCGTCGGAAACGACCGTTCCGGCGAGAACGTCTTCAGCGCCGACCCGAACAGCGAGACGGCGCGCATCACGTCACGAACGTCGTCCGTGACGGTTATCGTCCCCGCCGGGCGGTCGTGAAAGGAGCGCGCGCCGACGCGAACCGCCGTCGTCGCGTCGAACGAAAAGCGAACGGTATCGTCGCCGTGCCCGATGGTCATTCGTCCGTCGACGAGGAAGTAGAGCTTCATCGGTGCCGTACTCACCTCGACGAGATACGCGTCCGAACCGAGGGTTCGGTCCCGTTCGTCCGACGTCTCGACCATCATCGTCCCGTCCTGTTGGCGAACCGTGACGGGCACGGCTTTCGGGACTTCGAGCATCGGCGTCACGATTTCGACGGCGGCATCGACCGGAAAGTAAAACGGCGACGTATCGACCGGCGTCGGGTCGACGGACGCGGACGTAAACAGCGCGAACCGAACGTTCTCGATGGGGTCGTGGATGTCGAGTCCGTCGTGTTCCGCGTGCCGCCGAAACTCCATGGTAACAGTAGTATGGTCGGCTATGATAATTCTACCCAGTGGGTAGTCTCACCGAGTTCCGGGACGTGCCACCGTTGTTCGGCCCATCCCGGTCGTTTCCGAAGTTCGATACGGGCGTCGAACAGCGGCGATAGTTCCTTCACCAACGGGTCATCATCCGGGACGCGAAGGTGATAGTGTGCCATTCCGTGAACGCCGCGAACGAGGGCGGTAAGCCCCCGGAGGAACTGTCCGACCGAAACGAGGTCGTCGTTCACCTCCAACAGCTCGACCGAATCGACACCGAGGCGCAACTCGGCGGGTTCGAAGCCGCCGTTTCGCTCCTCGTGGACGCCGATGGCGGAGACGATCTCCGAGCGAAACGTCTGGCGGTCGACCATCGGACGGTGGACGTTCGAACAGGTCGTCGTCGTCCCGCGGTCGTCCGGCCGTCGGTCGATGATTTGCGTCCCCGGACTGTCGGGCGAACCCGGGAGATACGACTCGGCGGCGGGCGTCGCCGGATTGAGGAGTCCGAGGATGCGCGTTCGTCTCCCCTGTCCGAAGAGCGTCTGGCTAAACTCGGCGCTGGTGGTTTCGGGAACCTCGCCCGTGACGAGCAGGTTACTGCCACTGACTTTCAACCCGGAAAGCCACTCCCTGAACGTCACGTCCCGGACGGCGGAACCCTCGCCCGACTCGTTTCGAAACTTGAGGCGAGAAACCATTAGTAAGGAGAAAGTCAGATGTTGAAATAAAGTTTCTGGAGCTCGGTCAACTCTGCCGAGAAACAAATCGTGGTTCCGATATGTTCGGCGAACCGTATAAGTCGCTCGCGGGCGTTCATTCGTCGGTGTCCGCGCCGGAACCCATCGCCATCGAGGAGTTGACCAAGTATTACGGAGACGTTCGCGGCGTCGAGGACCTGACGTTCACCGTCGAATCGGGCGAGATATTCGGCTTTCTCGGGCCGAACGGGGCGGGAAAATCGACCGCGATTCGACTCCTGCTCGGCCTGCTGAAGCCGACGAGCGGGACCGCGCAGGTTCTCGGACACACAATCACCGAGCGAACGCGAAGCGTGGAAGGCCGAATCGGCTACGTCCCCGGCGACGCGACCGTCTACGAGAACGTCACCGGAGCGGAGTTGCTCGATTACTTCGCCACGCTGTCCGGCGACGAGCGTCGCGAGGAGTTGCTCGACCGGTTTCCGGTCCCCATCGACCGAGCCGTTAAGAACTACTCCCGCGGAAACCGACAGAAACTCGCGCTCGTGCAGGCGTTCATGCACGACCCGGACCTCCTCATCATGGACGAGCCGACGGCGGGACTCGACCCGCTCGCACAGAACGCCCTGTACGAACTGTTGCTCGCGGAGCGCGACCGCGGCGTCACGGTGCTGTTCTCGACGCACGTCCTCAGCGAGGTTCGAAAGGTGTGTGACCGCGTGGGAATCATCCGCGACGGGCGACTCGTCGCGCTGGAGAACATCGGCGAACTGCTGGCCAAAAGCGGCAAAATCGTGCGCCTCGACCTCGCGGAGGACCCGCCGCTGGACGACCTGCTGTTCGACGGGGCGCTAAGCAGCGACCTCGACCCGGACGGCTACTACCGGCTGGTCGTCACCGAGAACTTCGACGGCCTCGTGGACGTGCTCGACCGCTACTCGGTTCTGGATTTGGAGGTCGAGGAGACCTCGCTCGAAGACGTGTTCATGGAGTTTTACGGGGGAGAGTGAAGGAGCCATGCAACTTCGAACGGGAAGAGGGCCGGAGCGATGTTCGAGATAACGAACTTCGAGATGGGGCGGCGCGTCCGCGGAACGCTGTTGCTGTCGGGGTCGCTCATCGCCTTCGTCGTGCTCACCATCGCGCTGTTCCCCTCGATTCAGCAGTCCGGCGTCAACCTCGATGCGTACATCCAGAACTTGCCGGAGGAGGCACGTCGCGCGTTCATCGGCGACGTCGATAGCATCACGACCATCGACGGCTACCTCGCCTCGCAGTTCTATCAAATCGCGTGGCTCCTCGGTCTCGGAATCTACTACGCGTACGCCGGTGCTTCGAGCGTCGCAAAGGAGATGGAGAACGGCACGCTCGAACTGGTGCTCGCCCACCCGGTCACGCGGACCCGCCTCGTCATGGGAAAATACCTCGCGCTCATTCCGAGCATGCTCGCCGTCAACGCGTTCACCTTCCTCTCGGTGTACGTCAGCGTCGAGTTCATCGGCGAGTTCCTCGACCCCGGATACCTGCTCGCCCTGCACGCCTACTCCATCGTCTACTTCCTCGCGTGCGCGAGCCTCGGGATGGTCGCCTCGGTTCGATTCGACACGGCACGCCGCGCCCGGACGGTCGGCGTCGGCGCGATATTCGGAATGTTCCTCGTCGATACCGTCACCTTCGGGACGGATTACGAATGGATCGGAGATTTCGCGTTCACCCGCTACTTCGACGTGGGGAAGATACTGACCGACGGAACCGTGTCCGCCGACGATTTCGCGGTGCTCGCCGTCG
>NZ_MEIH01000111.1:0-5276 GCF_001723155.1 Haladaptatus sp. W1 | reverse complement strand
GGCGTCGTGCAACGAGACGTTCGGTCCCATCGCGCCGGTCATCCCGTTCTCCTCCGACGAGGAGGCCATCGCCCTCGCCAACGCGACCGAGTACGGCCTCGCCGCCTCGGTCCACGCGGGCGACCTCGGCCGCGCGCAGGACTTCGCCGACGCCATCGACGCCGGGATGGTCCACATCAACGACCAACCCATCAACGAGGAACCCCACGTCCCCTTCGGCGGCGTGAAAGGCTCCGGAATCGGCCGCTACGACGGTGACGCCATCGTCGAGGAACTCACGCAGGAGAAGTGGATTTCGGTGCAGCGCGACCAGCGACGGTATCCGTTCTAAACCGACCTTTTACGACGGTCACGACCAGGAATGACGACGGCCGTCGTCATTCCTGCTGGTTCCCTGTAAAAGCTCGACCAAAAGCAGCGGAAGACGTTCCTGCTCGCTTACGCTGTGCGGGCATGCGACTTCCCAGCCTTCCTTCACTACGTTCAGGAAGACACTCCTCCCTCACCCCGCTCAGTCGTCGGCCCGCTCGCTTCCGAGGCGCTCCACGCCTCGTCGCTCGCGGTACGATTGATAGTTCCCTGAAAATACGACGCGCCTATCGCTCACTTCGTTCGCTTGTTCGGTCTCCTCGCTACTCCGCCAACGGGTCTTTCGGGGTGAACCAACTCGCAATCCCGCTGGGGTTCGGGTCTCGATTCGCCCGGAACCGCGCCCACTCGACGGTGAGTTTTCTGAGAACCAGCACCGTCACGGAGAGGGTTTCGACGGCGTTCTCGGTCAGGACTTCGAACGCCTCACGCCCGAATATCGCCCACACTCCGAGGAGAAAGAGCATGCCGAGCGCCTGTAGCGCCATCACCCAGACGGCCATGAAAAAGATAACCCGACCGGGAATTTCGAGGACCATGTGCACGGACAGCTCCTCGTACGTTCGTTCCCCGAAGAACTCGTGCCGTATCGTGGCGAGTTGCGAGCCGGTCATGACGAGAACCGACCCGATGATTGCTGGGGAGCTGGCCGACTCGACGGCGGACGGATATATCATCAGCGGGAGCGCCGAGAAGCCGAGTCCCCACACCACCGACAGCCAGACCAACGCACGTTTCGGCGGTATATCGGCGGCAACCATCCCGTAAGATGGATTCCTTCCGGGTCGGTTCCCCACGTCGATTCGTCCAACTCCGCGTTTCGGCTGACGCCGGGGAGAAACAGCGTCCGTCCCTCCAAGACGACCCGCCGCTCGGCGAAGAGCGCGGCACCGCTGTACAGCACGAGCGTGACCACGATTTCCAGCCAGTAGACGACCAGCATCTCGCGGACGTGCCAGTCGAGCCAGATGAAGCCACCGAGCGGGACGAGGTTCGAAAGAAAAATCGGCGCGAACGCGGAGAGGCCAGTGTCTCCCTCCCGATAATCGCGGTCCATCGGGCGAAAAATCTTGTCAGAAAACATTAAAAATTCCGTTTTCCCGACCCCGCCGGAATCCCGTGTGGATTGAACAGTGTTCACAACTGTATTATCCGCGGAATCGCTATCGAACACCGATGCCCCGACCGTCTCGCCGCGAGGTCCTTCGACTCGGCGCGAGTCTCGGAGCGACGTCGTTTGCGGGTTGTTCCGCCCTGTCGTTCTCCGAGAAACGCCTCACTGTAACGCTGTTGAACTTCGACTCCCGAAGCCACACCCTCCTGCTCGAACTGCTGCGGACGGATAGCGATGAAACGGTGTTTCGGAACCGATTCACGCTCGACACACCAACGGACGGAAAGGCGGCGTTCGAACGTCAGCGGACAGGGGTTGTCGAGAGCCGCGAGTATCGTGTTCGCGCTTCGCTCCCCGGGGGTGATGTGGAACGTCACTACCGCTTCTATCCGAACCCGGAGTGTTCAGGCGGTGACGAATCCGACGAGCTCGTCGTCGAAATACATGGAAGCGACGGCAAGACACCGACGATCGAGTTCCTCCGCAACGGCACGATTCGGTGCGACTGAACGATCATCAAGTACTGGCCCAAGCGTTTGGGGTTCTTCTCACGAATTCGAATCGGTCCGTGCCCCTTCGACCACTTCCTTCTCCGACGCTTCGATGACCGTCCGTTTCGGAACGTCGTTCTCCACCGTTGGCCGACGCGTCAGCAACCGCTGGAGGAGCGTCAGCTCTTTCGGCGCTTCCTTCTCGATGGTGTGGTACTCGACGACGACGTTCTCCTCTTCCTCGCCGATTCGGAAGTAGTTCAGCCGGAACGACGGATAGTACACCGGCGGGAGGATGCCGATGAGCGTCGAGGTCCGGTGCAGTCGCTTGAGCCACGTCCCGGTGTTGATGATGACCCGCTCGCCGACGTTCGTGAGCGAGACGCGGTGGGTGTGGCCGTAGATGTACGCCACGACGTCGGGATACTCCTCGAACACGTCCTCGGCGGCGGCGACGTAGGGCGCGTCCGACGGTTCCTCGGGTTTCTCTTTCCTGACGAGGCCGAACCGTTCGAGCGTCTTTCGCACGTCGCGGGCGAAGAAGTACAGCGGTATCGATATCACGAACAGGAGCCCGACGACGACGAGGTTCACGTAGATGACGAACTCCACGACGTCGCCGACGACCCCCAACTGCCGGAGGACGGACGTGGTGACGTTCGAAACGGCGTGTGACCCGACGACCCCGGACGCTTCGAAGACGAGGACGAGCAGGTAGATGAGGCTGACCTGAAAGAGCAACAGGAACGGCAGCGCGCCGTAGCGGAGGAACGGGTTCATCTCGCGGTAGAAGTAGTTCGACGCCATCCAGTCCGGTATCTCCTCCAACGGCGTGAGCGACTGGATGTCCTTGAGCCAGTTGTACTTCCCCCGCCCCGAGAGCTGTCCGGCCTTCCCGGTGATGTGACGGTTGACGAAGTAGCCGAGCGGATTGGCGCGCGGGTTGCCGAACTCTGGCATTCGGTTGTGTGCGTCCTCCTGCATGCCGTGTTCGATCCAAATCTTCTTCCCGGCGACGCGTCTGGTCAGCGAGAGCGTCGGGTCGAGGGTGACGTTGTACTCGGCCAGTCGCTCCTCGTACTCGGGATATCCTGCCAGTTCCGCGTCGTGATTGCCGGGGATGAGCGTGATGCGGACGTTTTCGCCCGTCTTCCGGAACTGCTCGAACAGCTTCGGATGGTGATCGACGAGCAGGTCGAACTTCGTCATGCCCGCCGACTGGGTGAACTCCCAGAGGCCGAACGCGTCGCCGAGGATTATCAGTTCGGCGTCCTCGTCCGTCGTTTCGAGCGTCCGTAGGAACTCGACGAACTCGTCTTCGAACTCACACTCCTGCAACTGCTCGTCGCCCCCGACGTGAAGGTCGCTGACGAAGTAATATGCGTCTGTCATCCTCCCCCGCCTCCGAAACACGACCGGATTGCGGAAAGCGGTTTCGTCCGGAAGAGTGGGTTTCGATGTCCTTTTAGGGAGGGACCGATATTCGTTCCGTATGGCAAACTTTCAGGTCGTCGTTGCTGACCCCGACTCCGGGGCGGCCTATCAGCGCGAAGTAGACGGACAGGACGCGAACCGATTCCTCGGCAAGTCCATCGGCGAGGACGTCGACGGCAGTGCCGTCGGTCTCGACGGGTATTCCGTCGAAATCACCGGTGGGTCGGACAACGCCGGTCGCCCGATGCGCGGCGACGTCGCCGGTCCGAACCTCAAGGACGTGCTCCTCGAAGGCGGTACGGGCTACAACCCCGAGCGAGACGGCGAGCGACGACGCATCTCGGTCCGCGGGAAGGAAGTCAGCGATGAAGTCGCACAGCTCAACGTCCGTATCTCCGAGTACGGCGACGAATCCGTCGAGTCCCTCTACGGCGAGGGCGGCGAGGAAGACGACGAGTAACGCGGCGGAACACTCAAACATTTACACCATCTTTTCACGACTATGACGCAACGGGTTTCTAGTGATACGACTGAAACCGTCAGGGCGACACTGGCGCAGGCGGGTGCGACGAACCGTGCGAACATCGAGATTCCTGCGGACGACGAGGACTCCTTTCCGGCGGACGAACTCGTCCGCGTCGTTATGGACGACACGGAGTATCGCGCCCGAATCGAACGGCCGCTGACCGGCGACGGCCGCCTCATCCGAGGGGTGTACGACACGCCGCGACTCGCGCGGAATCCGGGCGAGGGCGAAAACCGCCTCTCCGAGTGGTTCGCCGACAGCAACCGCTCGTTCGGCCAGTCGGTCCTCATCGACGTCGTTGAAGAGGGATTCAAATACGGCATCCGAGAACCCGGTTCGCGGGCCGTCTACGAGGCGACGGAAGCGCCGAACGAGAGTCTCGCCGACATCGCACGGCAGGTTGACGACGAATGAGCGCCCGCGACGAGTTCCTCGCCGGTGATCGCCCCGACGACGTTGCGCTCTTTCTCGCCGATTCGTTCGTGTCGGGGGACAAACTCGCCGACTACGGCGAATCGGTTCCGGGCGGTGTGCTGTTGGTCGTTCCGGGCGAGACCGGACGAAACGTGTTCAAGAAGGCGACCGGGATGGACGCGATGAGCTTTGCGAAGGAGGCGATGGGGACCGAGGGAACCGTCGCGGCGGACCTCGCGGGCGCTGACTGCCCGGAGGGGGACCACGACGTGGAGTTCGTCTTCGCGTTCGCCGAGGAGCAAAACGAGGAGGTCGGCGGCCTGTACGCCGAGGGCGATGTCATCCACGCGTACGCCTACTGCTCCTGTGGCACCTCGTTTTCCCACAAGTGGGTCGCTGGCGAGCGGTAGCCCGGGAATTCGGCAAAGTCGGCATTCGGGCTCGGATGTCTCCGTCCCCAATCAGTTAAATATATGCCCTTTAGCTCTCTTGATAGTGAAAACTGCATGGCGAATGTAGACCCGGTTTCTATCGGTCACGATTTTCCCCCTGCATTCCATGTGCTCCACGTCGATACCGACGAGGACTTCCTTCGACTCACCCGGGAGACGTTGGAACGCGAGGACGATATCGAGGACGTCATCGGCGTGACGAACGCCGACGATGCCGTCGAATGGCTCTTCGAACGTGACGTCGATATCGACTGTCTCGTCAGCGAGTACGAACTCCGAGACTGTTCGGGGTTGGAACTGCTCGAAACCGTGCGCGAGCGCCGTCCGTACTTCCCGTTCATCGTCTTCACCGGGACGGGAAGCGAGGATGTCGCAAGCCGTGCTATCTCCTCCGGCGCGACGAACTATCTCCAGAAGGGAACGTCCGGTGCGCGCTTCGTTACTCTGGCGTCTCAAATCACGCAAGCGGTGTCACA
>NZ_MEIH01000110.1:0-2704 GCF_001723155.1 Haladaptatus sp. W1 | reverse complement strand
GACTCGCGCAACGCGCTGACGATGGTTCTGCTGAGCAACCTTTGGGATGCTGCGCAGGGATGGTCCGATGAGAGCAGGACAGGCGGGGACGAACCAGTGACGAGTGATGAGAAGATTGCGAACGTTATTATTGAAGAGGCAGCAGCAGTTGCGACCTCCGAACTCGTCTATGAGGAATTCCTGCCCCAAGGTAGGGGCTTCGGGGTGAGCCTTGGCCTAATCATGCAGTATCCCGACCAAGTGAACGATCACAGTCGGTCGAATCGACCATACAAAGAGATTTTGAACAACGTGAAGACGAAAATCATCGGGAATATCGAGGTTGACGATGAGCTCGCGAAATCGATGGCCCATGAAAATTTGTCTACACAAGACCCGAGACCCGCGGCGACGATTTGGAAGTACGAAACCTGAAGGTAGGAGGCCATCACGAACGCGGACGCACCCATGACGGGCGGGAGCACCTGACCGGATGTCGACGCGACCGACTCGATTGCGGCGGCGCGGTGGCTGGCCATCCCGGAGTCTTTCATCGTCGGGATAGTGAACGACCCGGTCATCGCTGCGTTCGCAGTGTACGACCCGTTAATGGAGCCGATGACGGCAGACGAGAGCACAGCGGTCTGGGCGACGCCGGAGCGGACGTACTTCGCGGCGACGATAGCGACCCGAAGGATGAGGTCAAACGCCCCGTACGCGAACAGCAAGCCCGCGTAGAGGAGAAACGGTGCGATCTTCGATGCAGTGATCTGGGTGAGGTTCCCGTAGAACCCGTACAGGTCGGTGACCGTCGCCTGCAGGAGCGTCAGCTCGCTCATACCTGCATGCCCCAGGATGCCAGGGACGTGATTCCCGTAGATGGCGTACAGCAGCACGCCGACGACGAGGAAGAAAAAGAGGTTCCCGAACTCCCGCCACGTCAGGTACAGCAGGGCGACGATGATGAGGCGGGCGAGCATGTACTCGTGTTCGAGTGCGAATCCCTGTCGGAAGAGGTACACCTGGTCGAAGTTCAGCGCGAAGTACGCGGACGCGGAGATGAGGACGAGCGACGCAGGTATCAGCACCGCGCCGTCGACCCAGTCACCTTCCGCCAGTGCCAGTCGCGTCTCGTTAAGGGCGTAGACGGTCATGATACCGCCGACGAAGACGACGCCGTATTTGACCGTCGACCACTGTTGGGTGTTCGCGAACCAAAGGACGAATGCCCAGAAAGCGAGGGCAATGGTCGTCACTAGCACGTCGAGTCCGCGGAGCAGTCCCGAGTCGGCCGCGTTCTGTTCTGTTTGTGTACTCATGATACCATGATAATATGTGGTGTAGTTAGGAGACGACACGTGTCGTCCGCCGGGGACTTACTTGCCCTCCTTGAGGCTGTCGTCCCAGGCGTCGTTCTCCTTGTAGTACTTGACTGCGCCGGGGTGGACAGGGATACGTTTGCGTGCGGAGGCGAGCATGTCGCTCGTGGACTCGAAGTCGTTGAACTGCTCTTCCCCCTCGTTTACGACGTCGTTGTGTTTGTCAACAACGCGACAAAGTTCGTACACGGCGTCTGCGCTCGCGCTCGGGTTGAACGTGTAGTTGACTTCGAGGTTCCAGTGGAATACTTCGTCGGTGCCGATGTCGGTGTCCATGCTCCAATCGCTGTACTTCGTGGTGCCGGTTCCGGCGCCAGAGTAGGACTCTGCGGATTTCTTGAGCGCCTTCGTGGGTTCGACGTAGTGGACATCAACGCGGGAGGCGAT
This sequence comes from Haladaptatus sp. W1, assembly GCF_001723155.1. Lineage (NCBI taxonomy): Archaea > Methanobacteriati > Methanobacteriota > Halobacteria > Halobacteriales > Haladaptataceae > Haladaptatus > Haladaptatus sp. W1. The sequence continues at coordinate 959 of NZ_MEIH01000110.1, read as the reverse complement.
TTCGCGCACGAATCCGGTGTAGCGGACACCGGGGGTGCCGTAGGCAATAGTGGCGTCAATGCTGCCCTCCTCCATCGCACCGGGCGCGGAGTCAACACCCATGTTCTGGATGTTCATCTTGTCGTAGACGCCCTTTGTCGGCTTCTGTGACCAGACGTCGAGCGTCGTCGCCCGGGTCGAGTAACCAGGTTCCGCGGGGTAGACGTTTTTCCCGGCGAGGTCGTCGAACGTTTTGATGTTCGTACCGTCGCGGGCGATGATGTAGATACTGTACGGGAACGCGTAGAATCCGTAGTAGGGGACGCTGTCGACGCTCTGCTTGGAGAATTGGCCGCGGTCGTCGAGTGCTTTCGTCAGGGAGTTATTGTCGGTGATACCAGCGTTGAATTGGTCCTGTGCCATCCGATAGATCGTACCGATATAGCCTGGACTCTCGACCGTCGAGTAGTCGAGTTTGTCGCTCTTCTGGCTGACGGCGCGTTCGACCGCGAGGCCGACGTCTTTGGTGCCACCCGCAGACGTACCCACTCGGAGGGTCATATTGGAGTTCCCGCCGCTTCCGCCGTCTCCACCGTCTCCGCCGCCTCCGTCTCCGCCTTCTCCGCCGTTGTTGCTACCGCCGCTATTGCAGCCAGCGAGACCGACTACGCCAGCAGTCGCTGCGCCGTACAGAAATGTACGTCGTCGAATGTCGTTTCCTGACATGAACACCCCTTTGTTGCGTGCCACCCTATAACAACCTATCTGTTTCTCCCTATAGAATTATTAAATAATTAGAACAAAAACCAGATATATTCCGGCAAAATGTATGTTATTTCCAAATATTTATTACAATAGTGGTTGTGTAATTTGAGCGCCGTCAGAACCTATCTTGTGACTGATGAGTTTACGGACCCGATCGATTCCACCGTCGCCCGAACTTCGTCACCCGACTCGATGGGTTCCGCACCTGGCGTCCC
>NZ_MEIH01000109.1:0-4049 GCF_001723155.1 Haladaptatus sp. W1 | reverse complement strand
CCGAACTCGACATCTTCTCGTGGACGCTGCTCACGATGAGCGGCCTCATCCTGTTCGCGTTCCCGCTGCTCGGCAGCGCCATCATCATGCTGCTGTTCGACCGCGTGTTCAGCACGACGTTCTTCGCGTTGAGCGGTGGCGGGCCGCTCCTCTGGCAGAACCTCTTCTGGTTCTTTCGGGCACCCGGAGGTGTACATCCTCGTCCTCCCGCCGATGGGGTTGATAAGCCTCATCCTGCCGCGCTTTGCGGGGCGGAAGCTGTTCGGGTTCAAGTTCGTCGTCTACTCGACGTTGGCCATCGGCGTCCTGTCCTTCGGCGTCTGGGCGCATCACATGTTCACGACCGGGATGGACCCGCGCCTCAGGGCGAGCTTTATGGCGGTGTCGCTGGCCATCGCGGTGCCCAGCGCCGTCAAGGTCTTTAACTGGATTTCCACGATGTGGAACGGGGACATCCGCCTGACAGCACCGATGCTGTTCTGCATTCGGGTCGATAGCGACGTTCATCATCGGGGGCGTGACGGGCGTCTTCCTCGCCTCGATTCCGGTGGACCTCATGCTCCACGACACGATGGGCGAGTCGTACGTCGAGGGGAGGATGTTCGGTTCCAGCGAGATGGCGAACGCGACCCACGCGACCGTCACGACCCAGAAGACGAACACCACCGGCACCGCCGCAATCCAGTACCACCAGCGCGACTGTACCCGGTCGCCGGAGAGTTTTGGGCGTTGCATCTGTTCGTCACTTGGGACGGGAGGATAAAACGAATGTCGTCTCTCAAACGTCCCCGGCCCGGAGAAAGAATCGTCGGAGTCGTCGAGGGTTGTCTGTTAGGTCGGGAGTCTCGTCAGGCGGAGAGTCCGTCGAGTAGAGGGTGGTCTCGTCCGGTTCGGCGGCCGTTACAGCGCTTCCTTGTACGCCTCCAGCGTCTGCTCGATGTCCTCCTCGGTGTGAGCGTAGCTGATGAACTGCGATTCGAACTGATTGGCCGTGAGGAAGACCCCTTGGTCGAGCATCGCGGGCCAGAACAGCCGCTCCCAGCGTTCGGTTTCGGCGCGGTTCACGTCGCCCTTGTCCTTCGGACAGTACTCGAAGCGAGGACAGTCGGGGTCCTGACTACATCCGACCGCACACTGGCCCTCCAAGTCGCGGGGCCGTCGCGCGTGAAGATGACTTTGAACATGCTGTCCGTGCCGACGACGGTGTACTCCGGCGCGCGGTCTTCGAGGATGTCGGTCAGTCCCGCGCGGAGTTCGTCGCCGAGCGACCGAACGTGGTCATACACGTCGTTTTTGGCGGCGTAGCGGAGCGTTTCCAGTCCGGCGGTCAGCGAGAGCGGATGGCCGGAGTAGGTGCCCGCCTGAAACACGTCGCCGGTCGGCGCGAACTGCTCGATGATGTCCGCGCGGCCGCCGATGGCACCGACCGGGAACCCGCCGCCGATGACCTTGGCGAGCGTCGTCAGGTCGGGCGTGATGCCGAACTTGCCCTGTGCACACTGCAACCCGCCGATGCGGAACCCGGTCATCACCTCGTCGAAGATGAGCAGGGAGCCGTGGTCCTCCGTCAGGTCGCGGAGGGTCTCCAGATACCCATCGACCGGCGGCACGCTGGCGCAGTTGCCCAGAATCGGCTCGGTGAGGACGCAGGCGATTTCGTCGCCGCGCTCCTCGAAGAGTTCGCGGGCCGCGTCGGCGTCGTTGAACGGGAGCGTGATGGTCTCCTCGGCGAACGCGGGCGGAATCCCGTTCGAACTCGGCTCCGAAGCCATCCCGGCGGTTCCCTGCACGAGCGTCGATTCCTGCGCGCCGTGATAGCCGCCCTGCATGACGACGATTTTGTCGCGTCCGGTGTAGCCGCGGGCGAGGCGCACGGCGGAAGAGGTCGCCTCCGTCCCGCTGTTGACGAACCGAATCATCTCGACGCTCGGGACGTGGCGGGTGACGAATTCGGCGAGTTCCACCTCGACTTCCGTCGGCGCGCCGTACATCGGTCCGTCGGCGAGTTGGGATTGGACGGCCGACTGCACCGGTTGTGGCAGGTCGTGGCCCAACAGAAGCGGCCCGTAGCCCATCACGTAGTCGATGTACTTGTTCCCGTCCGCGTCGATGACGTGTGCGCCGTCGCCGCGTTCGACGAAGAAGGGATACGGTCGGACGGCCCGAACGGGCGAGTTGACGCCGCCCGGCGTCACGGACAGCGCGCGGTCGTACAGGTTTCGAGAGCGCTCGCGGTTCATGTTCGGCCGGTTCGGACTCCCGCGTAAAGTTTGTGTCGAGAGGTGCGCGGGAACGGGATAGGGGTCGAGATGAGAGAAGGGATGCGAGTCGAAATGCAGGGAGGGACACCGGACCGAAATACGGGGAAGGACGCCGGGTCGAGTCAATCCGCGACCGCTTCCGTCTCGATGACGTCCGTGAATTCGAACTGCGCCCCGCCGTCCGCGCTGTCGGTCAGCGAGCACGACCATCCGTACACGTCCGCCAGTTCGTTGACGAAGGCGAGTCCCAAACCCATTCCGCCGTGCCCGGATGCGGTCGTGTATCCCATCTCGAAGACGGTTTCGCGGTCCGCCGCCGGAATTCCTGGGCCGTCGTCGGCCACGTAAAACCCGGTCGGAAGCGCGCCGACCGTGACGGTAACGTCCGCTCCGCCGTGTTCGACGGCGTTCTCGAACAGGTTTCGGAACAGGTGCTCGACGTACGTCTCGTCGGCCGAAATCGTATCGTCTATCGACACCGCCAGCGTCGCGTCGGCGGGGTCAACCTTGTTCCAGGCGTTCCGTGCCGTGTCCGCGAGGGACACCGGTGTACTCTCAGGAACCGTCTCGTAGCCCTGCGTCACCACCAACAGCACGTCGATGATGTCGTCGATGCGGTCGAACGATTCCGTGATGTAATCGACCGCGACCGGGGCCGCGTCGTCCGGGAGTTCGTTGCAGTACATCTGGCCGATCATGAGCGGGTTTCGGAGTTCGTGGGCGACCATGCTGGCGAAGCTATCGAGTCGCTGGTTCTGCCGTTCGAGTTGTCGCTCGCGCTCATTGCGCTCGGTTACGTCCCGGACGACGCCAACGAGGTCCTGCCCCGAACCGGTCTGCTTCGGAAGTCCCGCGACGGTCGCCTCGATATCCAACATCTCGCCGGCCGCCGTTTCCAGTATTGCGTCGTACGTCTTCGTATCGCTATCGTCGGCGAGGAGTTCGTGTTGCAGTTCGTTGGAGAGGTCGTTCAACCCCCTCACGACGACGAGCGAGGTGTGTGAGCCGAGCAGTTCCTCGCGGTCGTACCCGACGATTTCGGCGTAGGCCTCGTTGACGTGGATAAAGTAGTCGTCCTCGTCGATGACGAAGATGCCGTCGTTGACCGTCTCGACGATGGTTTCGTAGCGTTCGAGTTCCTTGCCGTACCGCTCCGCCTCCCGCCGCTGTTCGTCGGCGTTGAGCGCCCGCGTCTCTGCTTGCGCGTCGTTGAACCCCATTCCCAGCCCGGAGAGACTGCCGAGTGCCGTGAGGATGAGCATGCCGCCGACCGACGGGGTGTTGCGGGCGACGAGATAGATAAAAAGGAGGATACCGAGCATCGCCACCATACCGCCGAGACACCACTTCGCAACGGACGAGAAGAGTTCCGAGCGAATCTCGGTTCGGGGCAGCCAGTACCCGACGTAGAGGAGGACGAGTCCGGGACCGGCGAGGAGGGTGAAGATGGTAAAATCGATACCGAGCGTCCAATCGGTCGCGACTGGCGTGAACGAAATGCTAGAACCGGCCCCGACGTACAGCGCGCCGAGCACCGTGATTACGCGCCGTCCGACGACCCCCGATGGGTCCCACGACTCAAGCATGGATGGAGATGTGGCCGGAATGGGTACTCACCGTTGTCATACACATTCCCATGCCATCATGTAAGTATCGAATCGCCGGAGAAACGACGCGAGCGGTGAACGAACGTCACGGACGGAAACACAACACCGACCGTCCGATGGCGACCGTCGCTACTGCTGGAAGTGGTTCTGAAGGATTCGCGATGGCCGACGAGGGCGGCGA
>NZ_MEIH01000108.1:0-8797 GCF_001723155.1 Haladaptatus sp. W1 | reverse complement strand
TCGGCGATGTTCTCCAATCGTTCGAGACTGACCGACAGGTGCGTCCCTCGCTTGCCATCGGCGAGGCTGTGGATTTCGTCCACGATGACGTACTCGACGCTCCTGAGTTTGTCCCGGAACTTCGGCGAGTTGAGCAGGATGGCCAGCGTCTCGGGAGTCGTGTTGAGGATGTGCGGCGTCTCCTGCAGCATCTTCTGCCGCGCCGTCTTGTCCGTATCCCCGTGTCGGATGGCGTGACGGACCTCGCTCACGTCGTCCATCTTCTCACGAATTCCCGACAGCGGTAGTTCGAGGTTGCGGTGGATGTCGTTGGCCAGCGACTTCAACGGCGAGACGTACAGACAGTACACCGAGTTTTCCAGTCCGGTCTCCTGTTCCCGTCGAAACAGTTCATTGAGAATCGCGGTGAACGACGCGAGCGTCTTCCCGCTCCCCGTCGGCGACGCAATGAGGGCGTTGTCGTGGCCGTGAATCAGCGGAATGGCCTCGCGCTGTGGCGGCGTGAAGAAGCCGCCGTTCTCGGGACGAACGCGCCGAACTGCTCGACCCACCACTCGCGCACTGCGGGTTCGAGGAGGTCCAACGTCGCCTCGTCTTCGATTGCGACCGTCTCCGGGTCGAAATCAAACTCCTCGCGGGCCAACAGCCCTCTCGCGTCCATTTGTTCCGCGTTGGTATCGGGCGGCAAAGAGGGTTATGCCAGCGGAGTGAAAGTGAAATTCGAAACGAACCTATCACTCCTCGGCCGCGAGGCGGTCGATGGCGTCGAGCGCACGCCGACAGACGGGAACGTAGCCCGCCGCGAGAAGGGGAAGTTCGAAGACGACGCGACTCCCCGTTTCGAAACCTTCGACGCGGTGGCCGGTCGCCGGAACGCGCACTACAGTCCACGTCCATCGGAACTCCTCGCAGGTCGTGATTTCGAAGGGAACCCAGACGCCGAGCGGCGTCCGAACCCGGCCGGTGGAGCCGACTCGAATCACGCGGTCGGAACACTCCACGTCGGTGACGGACGGTCCCCACGACGGCCACGCGGTCGTATCCGTCAGCACGGTCCAGACGCGTTCCGGCGGGGCGGCGGTCGTCCGCGAGACGGCGATGTGACGTCCGTCTGGTCCGCGTTCGACTCGAACCTCGCTCTGCATACCGGGACGACGCGACGAGGGGCGAAATCGGTGTTGCCCGACACCGGCGGTTCGACGACGGCCGTCCTCGCTCCGTCGTCCGGCGACCACCGACTACCGAACCCGAACCACCGAACCCTCCTGCGGCGACCGCCACGACGACCGCCAGCACACTGCACGACTGAACCTTTTTCACCCTCCCGCACGGGGAATTACACATGCGAATCACGTTTCTCGGCACGGGAAGCGCGATGCCGACCGGCAGTCGGTTCCAGACCGGCATCGTCGTCGAGAGGACGGTCGAGACGTTCTCGTAGCCCACGCCCGACTGCTGGAGACGGTGGAGGACGCCGCTGCCACAGTCCACGAGAACGCGACGGCCGTCGTCCTCGACGACGATGCCGGTCTGGAACCGACTGCCGGTCGGCATCGCGCTTCCCGTGCCGAGAAACGTGATTCGCATGTGTAATTCCCCGTGCGGGAGGGTGAAAAAGGTTCAGTCGTGCAGTGTGCTGGCGGTCGTCGTGGCGGTCGCCGCAGGAGGGTTCGGTGGTTCGGGTTCGGTAGTCGGTGGTCGCCGGACGACGGAGCGAGGACGGCCGTCGTCGAACCGCCGGTGTCGGGCAACACCGATTTCGCCCCTCGTCGCGTCGTCCCGGTATGCAGAGCGAGGTTCGAGTCGAACGCGGACCAGACGGACGTCACATCGCCGTCTCGCGGACGACCGCCGCCCCGCCGGAACGCGTCTGGACCGTGCTGACGGATACGACCGCGTGGCCGTCGTGGGGACCGTCCGTCACCGACGTGGAGTGTTCCGACCGCGTGATTCGAGTCGGCTCCACCGGCCGGGTTCGGACGCCGCTCGGCGTCTGGGTTCCCTTCGAAATCACGACCTGCGAGGAGTTCCGATGGACGTGGACTGTAGTGCGCGTTCCGGCGACCGGCCACCGCGTCGAAGGTTTCGAAACGGGGAGTCGCGTCGTCTTCGAACTTCCCCTTCTCGCGGCGGGCTACGTTCCCGTCTGTCGGCGTGCGCTCGACGCCATCGACCGCCTCGCGGCCGAGGAGTGATAGGTTCGTTTCGAATTTCACTTTCACTCCGCTGGCATAACCCTCTTTGCCGCCCGATACCAACGCGGAACAAATGGACGCGAGAGGGCTGTTGGCCCGCGAGGAGTTTGATTTCGACCCGGAGACGGTCGCAATCGAAGACGAGGCGACGTTGGACCTCCTCGAACCCGCAGTGCGCGAGTGGTGGGTCGAGCAGTTCGGCGCGTTCGTCCCCGAGAACGGCGGCTTCTTCACGCCGCCACAGCGCGAGGCCATTCCGCTGATTCACGGCCACGACAACGCCCTCATTGCGTCGCCGACGGGGAGCGGGAAGACGCTCGCGTCGTTCACCGCGATTCTCAATGAACTGTTTCGACGGGAACAGGAGACCGGACTGGAAAACTCGGTGTACTGTCTGTACGTCTCGCCGTTGAAGTCGCTGGCCAACGACATCCACCGCAACCTCGAACTACCGCTGTCGGGAATTCGTGAGAAGATGGACGACGTGAGCGAGGTCCGTCACGCCATCCGACACGGGGATACGGACAAGACGGCGCGGCAGAAGATGCTGCAGGAGACGCCGCACATCCTCAACACGACTCCCGAGACGCTGGCCATCCTGCTCAACTCGCCGAAGTTCCGGGACAAACTCAGGAGCGTCGAGTACGTCATCGTGGACGAAATCCACAGCCTCGCCGATGGCAAGCGAGGGACGCACCTGTCGGTCAGTCTCGAACGATTGGAGAACATCGCCGACTCGTCGCCGACGAGAATCGGCTGTTCCGCGACGGTCGAACCGCTATCGGACATCGCGGAGTTCCTCGTCGGCAGGGCGGAACCGGGCGGGGAGAGTCGCCCCTACGAACTCGTGGACACGCGATTCGTCCGCGAGTTCGACCTCGAACTCCGGTGTCCGACCGACGACCTCGTGCACACGCCGCGGGCCGTCGTGCAGGACCGGTTTTACGACCAACTGCACGACCTCATTCAGGACCACACGAACACGCTGGTCTTCACGAACACGCGGTCGGGTGCGGAGCGCGTCCTGCAGAACCTCCGCGAGACGTTCGCCGAGTACGACGAGAAGAACTCGGGCTGTCACCACGGGAGTCTCTCGAAGGAATCCCGCCAGCGTATCGAGGAGCGCCTGAAAAACGGGGAAGTGGATGTGGTGACCACCTCGACGAGCCTCGAACTCGGCATCGATATGCCCCACGTCGATTTGGTCGTGCAGGTCGGCTCCCCGAAGAGCGTCGCGTCCCTGCTCCAGCGGGTCGGCCGGGCCGGCCACCGCCTCGGGCAAACCGTCACCGGCCGCGTCGTCGCGCTCGATAGGGACGAACTGGTGGAGTGTGCGGTCATGCTGAAGAAGGCCGAGGAGGGCTTCGTGGACCGCGTGTTCGTCCCCGAGAACGCACAGGACGTGGCGGCCCAGCAGGTGTACGGGATGGCGATAAACGAGGTTCGCCCGGCGGACGACGTGAAGGCGACGCTCCGGCGAGCGTATCCGTACCGAAACTACTCGGATTCGGAGTGGGACTCCCTCCTCCGGTATCTCACTGCGGACTACGACGGGATGGAGGATAGAAACGTCTACGCGAAGGTGTGGCACGACGAGAACGACCCGTCGGACGGGGAGTACCACTATCCCGATTTTCCCGTCGGCGAACCGTTGATGGGAAAGCGCGGGCGACTCGCCCGCGTCATCTACATGACCAACATCGGGACGATCCCCGACTCGTTCACCTGTGACGTGCTCACCCGTGCGGACAACGAGTGGGTCGGGGATCTGGACGAGAGCTATCTCGACACGCTGGAGAAGGGCGACGTGTTCGTCCTCGGCGGCCAGCACTTCGAGTACAAATATCGGCGCGGGTCGAAGGTGTACGCCGACCGTACCAGCGCCCGCCCGACGGTACCGTCGTGGTTCTCCGAGCGCCTACCGCTCTCCTACGATTTGGGGCGGGAAATCGCCGCCTTTCAGGGCGAACTCCTCTCGCGGTTGACCGACCGCGGGAAACCGGCGGTTCGGGTGTGGCTTCGGGAGTTCCCGCTGGACGAGAACAGCGTCCGGGCCATCGCGCGGATGTTCGACGAACAGGTCCGCTACGCGGGAGAAGAGAGCGTCAGCACGGACGAGCGACTCACGGTGGAAATCGAGATGGACCGCGAGGAGTACGAGCGCCACTACTACGTCCACTCGAACTACGGGCGGCGGTTCAACGACGGCCTCTCGCGGGTCGTCGCCTACCGCTGTGCGCAGGCGGCCAACACGAACGTCGGCGTCGCCGTCGCGGACAACGGCTTTACCGTCTCGATGCCGTTGAATCGGAAGGTGGATGTCCTCGGCATCATCGCGGACATCGACCCCGACGAGGTACGCGAGGATTTGCGCGCCGCGCTCTCGGGCACCGACCTCCTCCAGCGCTACTTCCGCATCAACGCGACGCGCTCGCTGATGATACTCAAACGCTACAAGGGCTACGAGAAGTCGGCCAGCGAACAGCAGGTGTCGAGCGAGATGCTGCTCGGGTTCGCCGACGAACTGGACGAGTTCGCCGTCATGGAGGAAACGTACCGCGAAATCGTGGAGGACAAACTCGCGCTCGAAGCGGTCGAGGAAATTCTCGGCGAGGTGCGAGCGGGCGACATCGACGTCGTACAACACCGCGTGAAATCGCCGACGCCGCGGGCGTTCGGACTGGCGACGCTGATGGCGAGCGACGTGGTGCTGGCGGAGGACGAGAGTGCGGTCTTACAGGAGTTCCACGAGCGTGTTATGGAATCGATTTCGGAGAACGAACCGGAATAATCGGAGTTCCCCTTCCCATCACGTCGGCGAGAATTGAAATCGCAGCTGTGAATTACGTCTGAATTATAATTTCTCGCAAAAATCGAAAGGATTAATCCCGACTACGACAGGTGAATGCGTACCAATGGCACAGACGAATCCACGCAAGCGACTCGGACTTTTCGTTCTCGCACTGCTCGGAACGGCGATTATCGCGGGCGCACCGACTCCAGACGGCCTCTCGGTTCGGGGGCAGTTCGCGTTCGCCACGATGTTCTTCGCGGGGTTCCTCTGGGTCACAGGGGCACTCCCGTTGGCGGTGACGGCGCTGTCGATACCCGTCCTCCTCACTATTTTCGGCGTCTACGCCGACCTCGACGCGGCGCTCACGGGGTTTGCCGACCACCTCATCTTCCTGTTCATCGCCGGGTTCATGCTGGCGAACGCGCTCCAGAAGTACGACATCGACCGGCGAATCGCCCTCTGGATCATGTCCGTGATGGGGTCGTCGCCGCGCCGTCTCGTCCTCGCGGTCATGCTGGCGACGGCGTTCCTCTCGATGTGGGTGTCGAACACGGCGACGGCGGCGATGATGACGCCCATCGCGCTCGGCGTCCTCTCGCAAGTTCTGGGTCGGGAAACGGTGGAAGCGGCGAGCGCGGCGACGACAGCGGGGTCGTCCGACTCGTCGCCTGCCCCCGACGGCGGGACCGTCGAGGTCGAGGGTGGCGACGAACCGTTCACCAACCTCCACGTCTCGATGCTTCTCGGAACCGCCTACGCGGCCAGCGTCGGCGGCGTCGGGACGCTCATCGGGACGCCGCCCAACGCGGTGCTGGCCTCGCAACTGAACGAGATTCTGGGCTACGAAATCGGCTTCGCCCAGTGGTTGCTCATCGGCGTCCCCATCGTCGCTATCACCCTCCCGCTCGTCTGGTACGTCCTCACGTATCTCCTCTATCCGCCCCAAATCGACGACGTGAGCGAGGCACAGGAGATGGCTCAGCAGTACCTCGAAGAGGAAGGCGAGTTGAGTCCGCGCGGAAAACGCGTGGCGCTCATCTTCACCGGCACAGCCCTCCTGTGGGTGGTCGGCGGGTTGGGCGATTTCATCGGTCCGTACCTGCCGTCCGCGTGGGCGGTCACGCTGTTCGGCGGCGAGGGAACGAGCGTCTTCGGTATCGACGGCCATCAGGGAATGTTCTACTACGTGGTCGTCGGCCTGCTCTCGGTTCCGGCGCTCGTGCTGGCGGACACGATGGAGTGGGACGATTTGGTGGACATCGACTGGGGGACCATCCTCCTGTTCGGCGGCGGCATCGCCCTCGCCGACGCGCTGGCGACCACCGGCGCGACGGAGTGGATTGCCGACTCCGTGTTCACGTCGCTCACCGGCGCGCCCATCGTCCTCGTCGTGGGCATCGTCGTCCTCCTCGTCATCTTCCTGACCGAGATGACCTCGAACACCGCCACGGCGACCATCATCATCCCCATCCTCATCAGCATCGGGAGCGTCTTCGCGGCCACGCTCGGCCTCACCGACGTCGCCGCCGCCGTCTTCCTCTCCGTCTCGGGAGCCATCGCCGCGAGTTTCGCGTTCGCGCTCCCCGTCGCCACGCCCCCGAACGCCATCGTCTTCGGGAGCGGGTACCTGAAACAGGAGCAGATGATGCGTGCGGGCGTCGTGTTGAACCTGATAATGACCGTCGTCCTCACCGGCCTCATCTGGCTGCTGTTCCAGTTCGTCTGGCCGCACGTCCTCTGGTAGCGTTTTCGCTCCGGTCGAACTGACTTTTCAATCCGGCCGAACCAACAGCGTATCGAGCGCGTTCGGAACGACCAGCACGTCGCTTCCGGGTTCGATGGCGTCCTCGACGGATTCACGGAAATGCATCAGGCAGTCCTCGACGATTGCCGGATGCTCGCTTCCGGTCACGAACACGCCGTGGTCGCGGAGGACGCGGGCCACGACGAAGGCCCGCTGTGCGCCCGGTTCGTAGCCGGTTCGCATCTCGTCGTAGAGGCTCTCGGGGTCGCTCGCGCCGTCGAGTCTGTCGTAGAATCGTTGTTCTCCTTTTCCTTCGCCCGCTCCCTCGGGCATGGCGGCGGGAACGACGACCCGACCTCCCGGCCGGAGCGGGTTCCGATCGCCGAGGACGACGTACGTCGCGGCGCGGGTCGCCTGATAGAGGTTCGCGGCTTTCGCCTCGGGAACACCCGCGATTACCGCGTCGTACTCGTCTTCGACCGCGACCGACAGCGATTCCTTCGCGGTTTCGGCGAGGTCGGGGACCACCGCGCGGTGGTGTCCGGCGCTCGCCCCGAGAATCCCCTGCGGGCCGTGCGTGACGTTCAGACAGAAGTCGAGTCCGGCCATGTCGCCCGCCTCGTCCAGTAGTTCCCGGAACGGGTTGTCCTCGATTCGCCCGAGTCTGACGCCCTCCCGCGAGAGGAGGTCCGGCCCGTGCGTGTACCGGATGAGTGACTCCCCGCCCGCGCCGATGACGACGGTTTTCGCGCCGCCGGAGAACCCGGCGTACTGGTGCGGCTCGACCATCCCCGTCGAGAGCACGCGGTCCGCGTCCGCGACGGTTGGATTCAGTTCGACGGGTACCGCGTCGCCGTCCGTCGTTTCGGCGGTTCCGACTTCGATTGCGGCGTCCGCGTCGTGGTTCTCCGCGAGGTCCGCGTGCTTGCCGAGCGCGTCGGCTATCTCCTCGTCGGTCATCGGGCGGTGAAGGCCGAGTCCGAGCACGACGGAGACGTGTTTTCGGGGGACTCCGGCGTCCGCCAATTCCGCGAGGAGCACGTCCAACAGCACGTCGTCCGGCGTGGCCCGCGTCACGTCCGTCACGACGATTGCGACCGTCTCGTCCGGGGAGACGAGTTCGGCGAGGGGCGGGCCGTGGGGGTCCGCCATCGCGCGCTCCGCGGCCTCCCGCGGCGGGACGGCGGTTCCGCCCGGTGGCGAGAGAACGGTCACGTCACAGTCCGTGAGATGGTAGTCCGGAAGGGAATCGTTCATGAACCGAGGTACGGACGACGGGGACGAAAGCCCTTAGGTCGCCCACTCGACCATCCGGTCGTAGAGCGGCGAGGAGCGAAGCGCGCACTCGTCGCCCACGAGGACGAGCGACTTCTTGGCGCGGGTCAGCGCGACGTTCACCCGGCGGTAGTCGTCGAAGATGGGACTGTCCAAGTCGCCCGTGGCGACGAACGAGACGATGATGACCTCCTTGCTCGACCCCTGGAACCGGTCCACCGTATCGACCGCGATGGATTCGTGGACGCGCCGGGATATCTCCGCGACCTGCGCGCGGAACGGAGCGATGACGCCGATGTCCTCGCGGGCGACGCCCGCGTTTGCGAATCGGGAGACGAGTTCCGTGACGCGTTCGGCTTCGACCGGATTCGTGTTGCCCGCCGTCTTCCCGTCCGGGTCGACGAAGGCGACGCCGGTGCGGAGCGTCGGCGGCAGGGATTCGGGTTCGACGTTCGGCAAATCCTCGATTTTCTGGGCCGCGACCTCGCCGTTCGCCGGGCGGAGCGCGCCGTCGTAGAACTCGCGGGACGAGAACGCCTGAATCCGCTGGGCCATGCGGTACTGACGGTCCAGCATGACCGACACGTCGGGATACAGGTCCACGAGTCGCTGGAACAGCGAGGTCGAGAGGTCGCCGCCCACGGCGTCACCGTCCGTGCTCTCTTCGGAGTCCGCCTCCGTGTCGTTCGCTTGGACCACGGGCGGCAGTTGGTGGTGGTCGCCCACGAGGACGAACCGCTCGGCGAGGTTGATGGCCGCGTGCGTGGCGGGTTCGGTCAACTGCGAGGC
>NZ_MEIH01000107.1:0-10245 GCF_001723155.1 Haladaptatus sp. W1 | reverse complement strand
TCGCGGTCCCGGTCTATCGGCCTGTACCCGAAGATGTTCGCTCGCCACTCATGCTACCCCGACCGTCGCGACCCGATTTCCACGAGCAATCGCGTGAGGAGGAACGCGTAGCCAAGTGTGCCGAGCAGCGAGACGACGTTCCCGGCGACGACAACCGGCGCGCCCCCGACGCCAAGTCCGACGACTTCGATGGCGAGACCCCCTGCGAGGGCCGCGACGACGACGCCCGCGCTCTGTTCGCTCGCACCCAGAAACCGGCCTGCCGAAGGCGGGTAAAACTGGAAGACGAGTCCGACGATGGTCAGACCGAGGAAGCCGAGGAGATTCAACTCGCGATGCGCGGCCAGCAACGCCGCCGATGCGCCGTCGAACGCGAACGAGAGGCCGAGCGCGACAGCGATGGCGCCGGCGAGGCTCCCGGCGAGGACGCCGTACAGGCCGACGCGACGACGGTCGGAGCGCACGAAACAGATGACGGTGAGCGTCGCGAACCCGACCATCGCCGTCGCTTCCGCGACTGCGCCGACGCGGAACCAGAAGCCACCCCAGAGGTTGGTCGCAAGGAGGATAGGAGCGAGTGCTCCCGTCGGGAGGACGACAAAAATGAACGGAGTCGGCGGGCGCACGTCGAAGAACCGGGGGAGCAGCCGCGACCCCAGCGCAAAGACGAGGACACCCGCTGCACCTGCTCCCAAGAGGTGAGAGAGCCGAGGCAGGTAGCCGTCCGTCAGTGCGGGCAGCGTGGTCGTTCGGGCGAGCAGTTCGTACGACCCGAGAGCGAGATACGCGAACGAAACGGGCGGGAACAGGTTTGCGAACCGGTCCGCTCGTTCGTACCCCAATCGTATCGACCCGGTTCCCGTCTCCCTGCCGAACGGGTTTCCGCGAACCGACCAGCCGAGACCACCCAGAAAGATGACGACGCCGAGCGACCACGCGACCGCCCCGAATAGGGAGACGAGCGGCGGCACCGACGCCGCCGAACCCAGCGTCAGCAGGACGGTGCCGAGCGACGACAGCGCGAAGTGAACCGGCATGGCGCGTGGCACGGCGAACACGCGCTCGAAGTACGACGGGATGAGGAGGTACGCTTTTCCGAATATGATGTGGAAGACGAACCCGAACAGGGCGAGCGTCATCGCCGCTTGGTGGGCAATCCCGACGAGTTCGCCGACACGCCACGCGACGAAAAAGAAGGCGCTGGCGATGACGAAGCGTCGAGACCATCGACTCGTCGTTCCGCGATTCATGTCGGCTTCGACGTGCTGAACGACCGTCGAACTATCGATTCGGCGAAAGAATCGTCCCGTCGCCCCGCTCTCTCGAGACGACGGTCGCTACGACCGACCGACGTGACCGCGATAAACGCGTCGTCCATGTCGTCGACGACGAACCCGGAGTGGGTGGGCATTCCCCCGAACGTGTTCGTCATGAATGACAGAGAAGCAGTGTTCGGCGCGGGTCGCGACTATATCGGGTCGGGGTTGAACACGTCGGGATTGGCTGGCCCGTCGGCGTGGATGACCGCCATACATCCCTTTCGTGCCACCCGACTCAGCGAGTGGTCGACTGGTTTGAAATCGCCCGGCACCGAGAAGATCATCGTAGTGATGGCGGTGCTTCCAGGGACGACCGGCGTCGTCTGGCGCCGCCTCCAGTTGCAGGCACCCGACTGGGAACACCGAGACGAACACCATCACCGCGAGGACCTCTATCCGATACTCCGCGACCGAGCCTACGAATACGCGACCGTCGAGACCGAGGACGGGACCGCGACGGCAATCTGGCGACCCGACCAGTCGTGAACGGACGCGGCATCTCGAGCGGCCAATCCTCCGTGTCGCTCGCCTCACGATAGCGACTGACCGGCAAGAATCGAATTCGTCCTCAATTGCGCCGACGAGGCCGTCCTCACCCGTTGTCCAGCAACTGCTCGAGGAGTTTCGATTGGACGGCCGAGAGATGCTCGACGAGCGTCGGCGTACTGATGCCGAGTTCCCCGGCGACGTCGCCAGCGTTCGCTCGTTTCGGATGTTCGAAATAGCCCATCTCGTGGGAGGTTTGCAACACCTCGTACTGTCGGTCGGTGAACTCGCTCTCATCGACGAACGAGAACGACGCGGAACAGTTTTCGGACGTCGTTCGCGCGAGTTGCTGGACCGCAACGGAGCTGTATCTCGATTTGAGCTCCTCGATAATCGATTGGAGCGTCGACACGTCTGAGCAGATGAACGACAGCATCACTCGTCCCCGGTCGGCGCGCGTCTCACGAATCGGGCACCCGTATCGCTCCACGTGGTCACACGGACAGTCGTCGTCGGAGTCGAGGGCGAACCGGTAGATCGTCTCGGTATCGTATTCGAAGACGGCAGTCATTTCGTCACCCCCGGTTTCGCCGGGGTCATCCAATCCCTGTTTCGCCGTGAATTCGACCGTCGTGTCGTCGGTATCGGTGGTGGTGGTGCTCCGCGTGACCGAAGTAACTTCCGAACACTCGCTGATTGTAGTGACCGGACAGGCGGTCGAATCACCGACACAGAGCTTGACGCGTATCCCTCCGGACATACTACCATCTCTCGTTGCCCGGTGAATAACGTTACCTCCACTTCTTACTTCCCGAGAACAAGGTCGGTGGGGTTCGCAGTCCCCTTATAAACGCCCATAATTTTTTGGGTGTGATATCTACCGACTGGGGACGAAGGTTTCGAGTTGTGAGGTTCCCGTCGGCCGCAACGGATTGCTGACGTCGAAATCGTGCGACGGGCAGCTGAAAATCGTCGCCTATGCGGTGTCGGATGGAGAACCTATCGGCGAATGAACAAAAACGACATGCATATTATAGGTTAATGAAACGACAACTACTCGTCATTTTACTCCTCCTAGCGGCGATGTTACTACCGATGTGGTACATCGCACTCCACGGCGAACCGCCGGCGGAGGAGATAGAGATCGACCAGAGCGTTACCGAGATTCGACCGCTCGCCGGAATTGTCGATACGCCGAACAAACTCTCCCCGAGTCAAGTCGGGGTCATCGTCTGGGTGGCGCTGTTCGGTCTCGTCGGCGTGTTGACCGCGACGCATCGGTTCATGAACGACGCGGTTCGACCGGACGACCACCGTGAGGCGGCCGTGACGGACGGCGGGACGGTCGGACTTCCATGGTTTCAGACAGATTCTCGGTGGGTCGTGGAGTATCACGACGCGTCGGACGCAATCGAGGGAATCGTCGTGATGGGTGCGTTGACCGTCTTGGCGATTACGTTTGCCATGCTCTTTACCGGCGAGTACCTCACGCTGGCCCGCACACAGTACTTCGGGACGTACGCCGCAGGCATGTTCCTCTCGCTCGCGGGGTTGACCGTCGCGTACTACGCGTGGTTCATGCCTCACGTCGAAGTCGCAGAACGGAGGGGGCACTGACATGGACGGTTCGCGAGACGACTGTTCGGCCTGTGACTGCCATGAGAACGACGGTAGCGAGCGCCCGAGCATCTTCTCGGACACGCGAGCGGAACTCGTCCGTCGCGATTACGCGAAAATACTCGCGACGATTGGTGGGTTCACCGCGATGGGAAGTCTGGCCGCACCCCTCGCCGGGTTGACGAAGGTGTTCGAACGAAAGTACACCGGCCCGATCTACTCCGACGGGGTCGCACTCATCGACGAAGCGGGCGAGTACGTCTCCGAAAATCGGCTCAAAAACGGCGATTTCATGACCGTATTCCCCGAGCCACGACCCGGAATCGAGAAGGCACCGACCTTGCTCGTTCGATATCCGGAGAAGCAGTACGGCGGCGACACGAAAAAAGAGTTTACAGTGAGCGGGTACGCCGCGTTTTCGAAGGTGTGCACGCACGCTGGCTGTATGGTATCTGAACACCAAGGCGACGCAGTCGTCTGTCCGTGTCACTTCGGCAAGTTCGACCTCAAAGGCGGTGCGAAGGTCGTCGGTGGGCCACCACCCCGACCGCTTCCGCAACTCCCACTGACGCTGTCGAGTGACGGGAATCTCATCGCGACCGGCGACTTCATCGAACCGGTCGGACCGGGGGGAGAGTGATGGGTCGCGTCGACGACGTGTACGACTGGTTCGACTCACGGTTCGACCTCGGCCCTGCCCAATCGTTCATGGGAAAGGCGTTCCCGGCGGAGGACTCGTTTCTCCTCGGCGAGGTCGCACTGTTCTGTTTCTTGGTCTTGGTGCTGACCGGCACGTTCTCGGGTTCTTCTTCGAACCGAGCACGAGCGACGTCGTCTACGAGGGGAGCGTCAAACTGTATCAGGGACAGGAACTCCCCGAGTCGTTCGTGAGCGTGTTACACATCACATACGACGTGCCGTTTGGCATGCTGTTGCGGCGGATGCATCACTGGGCAGCACACCTGTTCATCGCCTCGATGTCGCTCCACATGCTGCGCGTCTTTTTCACCGGCGCGTACCGCAACCCGCGAGAGCCGAACTGGGTCGTCGGAACCGGCCTCGCGCTGACCTCGATGTTCGCCGCCTACACCGGCTATGCGCTTCCGTTCGACGAGTTCGCCAGCACCGCGACCGGCATCGGCTACAATCTGGCGCTGTCAGTTCCCATCGTCGGCGAGACGATGGCGAAACTCGTCTTCGGCGGGCAGTTCCCATCGAGTGCGACGATTCCACGGTTCTTCTTCCTGCACGTCTTTATCCTGCCGGCCGTCATCGCGGGATTAATCGCGGTTCACATGGCCATCCTCGTCCGACAGAAACACACCGAACGAACGCGCGAGTCGGACGTTCCTGGCCCCGAGCAAGTGGCGAAAGACGACGACAGCGTCGTCGTCGGACTTCCGGCGTTCCCGAATCAGGCCGCCGTGAGCGTGGTCGTGTTCTTCTTGACGTTCGCCACGCTGTCTCTGCTCGCCGGGTTTCTGCCGGTTCACAACATCGCGGAGTACGGCCCGAACAATCCCGCTTCGACCCCCGGCCTCATCATGCCCGATTGGTTCCTGATGTGGCTTTACGGCTTCCTGAAGGTGATTCCCGGCTGGCTCGGATTTACCGTTTTCGGCATCCACGTCAACACGGAGTTCATCGGCGGCATCTTCCTCCCTGGACTGGTGTTCGCGGCCGTCTTCCTCTGGCCGTTCATCGACCGCCAGGAGGAACCGACACATTTCACGGCGAACCCCCTCGACCGCCCGTGGCAGACTGCGGTCGGCATCACCGGCGTGGTGTTCATCATGATAGCGTCGATTGCCGGGATGAACAACATCCTCGCCGACATCGTCGGCACGACGACGGATGCGACGACGACAGGCCTCCTTCTCGCCATGGTCGTCGGACCGCTTGTCGCCGGTGGCATCACCTACGCGACGCTCGGCGGCTTCTCCGACGGCGATGGCGGTCAGCCTGACCGGCGGTCGGAGACGGAGTCGAAGGCTGGCGGTGAGCGCGAATGAGCGGGTTGTCGATCACGCTCTCAGAACGGCAGTATCGCCGAATCGACCAGCTAACCAAACTACTCGGCGTCGTGCTCGTGGCAGTTGGCCTCGAACTGGGCGGGAGCACGTTCGCTGGCATCGCTTTCGGCGCGCTCGGCGTCTGTATCGCACTGCTGACTGTCTTCATGGACTACGAACAATGAGCGGAGAAAACGATATCACACGGGAGCAACGTTCGACGGACAAGGGCGACGGAAGCGTCGCCCGTCGCGATTTCTTGAAAGGAGTCGGATTGGCGACGGCGACTGGCGCAACCGGGGTGGGACTCGCCGACGACTTCCTCAGCATGGACGGTCTGGAGGTCGTTGACGACCCCACCGGCGCGTATCCGTACCGCGATTGGGAAGACCTCTACCGCGAGAAGTGGGACTGGGATTCGACCGCCCGGAGCACGCACAGCGTGAACTGTACCGGCAGTTGCTCGTGGGAGGTGTTCGTCCGAAACGGGCAGGTCTGGCGAGAAGAGCAGGCGGGCGACTACCCGCGGTTCGACGAGTCGCTTCCCGACCCCAACCCACGCGGTTGTCAGAAAGGGGCGTGTTACTCGGATTACGTGAACGCGGAACAGCGCATCAAATACCCACTCAAGCGCGTCGGCGCTCGTGGCGAAGGAAAATGGAAACGCATCTCGTGGGACGACGCCCTGACCGAAATCGCGGAGAAGGTCATCGAGGAGGTGCAGGCCGGAAACTACGACGCAATCAGTGGATTCACGCCGATTCCGGCAATGAGTCCCGTCTCCTTCGCTAGCGGCTCACGACTCATCAACTTGCTCGGCGGTGTGAGTCATTCATTTTATGACTGGTACTCGGACTTGCCACCGGGCCAACCCCTGACGTGGGGGGTGCAGACGGATAACGCCGAGAGCGCCGACTGGTACAACGCCGATTACATCATCGCGTGGGGGTCGAACGTCAACGTCACCCGTATCCCCGACGCGAAGTACTTCCTCGAAGCCGCCTACGAGGGGACGAAGCGCGTCGGCGTCTTCACCGACTACTCGCAGACGGCCATCCACTGTGACGACTGGCTCGCCCCGGAACCGGGGACGGACACGGCGCTGGCGCTCGGGATGGCGCGAACCATCGTGGACGAAGGACTGTACGACCAAGCCCACCTGAAAGAACAGACCGACATGCCGCTTCTCGTTCGCGAGGACACGGGGAAGTTCCTCCGAGCGTCCGACGTCGGAACCGGCAACGAGAAGGAGTTCCTCATGCAGGACGCGAGCGGAAGCCTGCAGAAAGCGCCGGGGTCGCTCGGCAATCGGGCCGGCGAGTACGACCCGGATTCGAGCATCGAACTCGACTTCGACCCGCAACTTGACGTCGACAGAACGGTGTCGACCCCCGACGGCGACGTGCGAGTGCGGACGGTGTGGCTCCGACTCCGCGACGAACTCTCGACGTACACGCCGGAGTTCGTCAGCGAGGAGACGGGCGTCGGCGAGGAGACCCACCAAGCGGTCGCCCGCGAGTTCGCGGAGGTCGAGCGTGCGAAAATCATCCACGGCAAGGGGGTGAACGACTGGTATCATAACGACCTCGGCAATCGCGCCATCCAACTTCTCGTCACGCTGACGGGGAACCTCGGCAGACAGGGAACCGGCCTCGACCACTACGTCGGCCAGGAGAAAATCTGGACCGTCCACGGCTGGAAGACGCTGTCGTTCCCGACCGGAAAGGTACGCGGCGTCCCGACGACGCTGTGGACGTACTATCACGCAGGCATCCTGGACAACACCGACGAGGAGACGGCGAGTCGCATCAGGGAGGCCATCGATAAGGAGTGGATGCCACTCTATCCCGAGGAGCGAGCGGACGGCAGTCGCCCGGACCCGAGCACGATGTTCATCTGGCGAGGGAACTACTTCAATCAGGCGAAGGGGAACGTCGCAGTCGAGGAGAACCTCTGGCCGAAACTCGACCTCGTCGTCGACATCAACTTCCGGATGGATTCAAGCGCGCTGTACAGCGACATCGTCCTCCCGACGGCGAGCCACTACGAGAAGTACGACCTCTCGATGACGGACATGCACAGCTACGTGCATCCGTTCACGCCCGCGGTCGAACCGCTCGGCGAGGCCAAATCCGACTGGCAGATATTCCGCGAACTCGCCCAGAAGATACAGGAACTCGCCACGAAACGCGGAATCGAACCGGTGGCCGACCGGTCGTTCGACCGCCAGATCGACCTCCAGTCCGTTCACGATGACTACGTCAGAGACTGGCCAAACGACGAGGCGGGCGCGCTCCACAAGGACAAAGCCGCCTGTGAGTACATCCTCGAACACTCGGAGGAGACGAACCCTGATGGCAGCGACGAACGGATAACGTTCGACGGCATCGACGACCAGCCAAAGCGGTTCCTGACCGCCGGTGACCACTGGACGTCCGACGTCGAGGAGGGCGAGGCTTACACCCCGTGGAAACGGTTCGTGCAGGGCAAAGAGCCGTGGCCGACGTTCACGGGTCGCCAACAGTATTACATCGACCACGACTGGTTCCTCGATCTCGGCGAACAACTGCCGACGCACAAACGCCCGGAGAACGAACAGGACCGCGAAAAGTACCCCTTGCGATACAACACGCCCCACGGTCGCTGGTCGATTCACTCGACGTGGCGCGACGTGGAGAAACTGCTTCGACTCCAGCGGGGCGAACCGACGCTGTATCTCAACCCGGACGACGCGAAAGAGCGGGGCATCGAGGACGGTGACACCGTGAAGGTGTACAACGAACTCGATTCGGTCGAGATCCAGGCGAAAATCTACCCGAGCGGGGAGCCGGGAACTGCCCGAATGTACTTCGCGTGGGAGAAGTTCCAGTTCCCCGGTCGGAGCAACTTCAACTCGCTCGTTCCGATGTACATGAAACCGACACAACTCGTCAGATACCCGGAGGACAGCGGCGAACACCTACATTTCTTCCCGAACTACTGGGGCCCGACCGGGGTGAACAGCGACGTTCGCGTCGAAGTCGAGAAAATTTCAGGGGGTGATAGCGGATGAGCTCCGACGGAGCCACCCCGCCGGACGGTGCGGACGACCACCACGTCCATCTCGCAGACGGCATCGACCACCAGGTAGCGATGGTGATGGACCTGAACAAATGCATCGGCTGTCAAACGTGCACCGTCGCCTGCAAGACGAACTGGACGGAGGGTGGCGGACGCGACTACATGTACTGGAACAACGTCGAGACGAAACCCGGCAAGGGCTACCCGAAGAACTGGGAGCAGAAGGGTGGCGGGTTCGAATCACGCGAACAAGCCCACGACGAAGCGCATGGGAAGTACAACGGCGGCGACCTCCCCGCACAGGAGGAGTACGGCCGAGCCTGGGAGTTCAATCACAACGCGGTGATGTTCGAGGGGAGCGACGAACCGCTTCGCCCCAAAGGGAACGACCCCGAGTGGGGGCCGAACTGGGACGAAGACCAGGGCGCGGGCGAGTTCCCCAACTCCTACTACTTCTACCTGCCGCGCATCTGCAACCACTGCACGCATCCTTCCTGTGTGGAGGCGTGTCCACGGAAAGCAATCTACAAGCGACAGGAGGACGGCATCGTCCTCATCGACCAGGAACGATGCCGGGGATACCGGTACTGCGTCGAGGGCTGTCCGTACAAGAAAGTGTACTACAACGCGGCGACGAAGACATCCGAGAAGTGCATCTTCTGTTACCCACGCATCAAGGGTGACGGCCCCGACGACGAGGTTCGGCCACCCTCCTGTGCGGCCGACTGTCCGCCACAGCTCCGACTTGTCGGCTTCCTCGACGACCAGCAAGGACCGATTCACAAGTTGGTAAACGAGTGGGGCGTCGCGCTCCGTCTCCACCCTGAATACCGCACCGAACCGAACGTCTACTACATCCCGCCGTTCGCGCCACCGCAACACTCCGAGGACGGCGAGAGCGTCGACGCCGACCGCATCCCCCGCGACTATCTGGAGGAGCTGTTCGGTGACCGCGTCCACGAGGCCCTCGACACCATCGAGAAGGAGCGCGACAAAGTTCGCCGTGGCGGGTCGAGCGAGCTCATGGATATGCTGACCTCGAAGAACCCGGCCAAACAGTATCGGTTGGAGGTGTTCGACAATGCATAATCGCGCCGCCACCGCGGTCGGCGTGCTCGCCGTGGGGTTGCTACTCGTCTCGGCGACGGTGCCGACGCTCATTCAGGGGCGGCCTGCGAACCAGATTCCGGTATCGACGGTGGACGACCGCTCGCTCTCGAACCCGACCGCCAACGAGTGGGACGACATACCACAGGTGTCGGTCCCGCTGTCGAACGCGCCGAGTTCGGTTCCGAACGCGAACGACACGAGCGTCGAAGAGGTGCACGTGCAATCCGCACGCACGGACGCAAAGCTGTATCTCCGACTGACGTGGACCGACGGGACGAACGACTCCGACGCAGGAGGACCACGCAGATTCGCGGACGCTGCGGCCATCCAGTTTCCCGTCAACACCACCGAGCGCCCGGCCATCTCGATGGCAACGACTTGCGCGTGGACGCGACCGAGACGCCGATTCTGGATTTGCGGGAGGCCTACGAACTTGCTGGAGACGGCTTCGCCGCGGCCGTCGAACGCTACGAAGCGGCGCGGGACGAAGCCGACTCGTAATTCGACTTCGAACCGGCGGTCGGTTCGGCGTCGGTTCGGCTGTCGAATCGTCGGTATCCGCCCCGTGTCGGTTCAAACGGGTGGGTTTATGCACGAGACGAACGCACGTCGGATTATGGAAGTCAAGTCTCGCCATCATC
>NZ_MEIH01000106.1:0-12715 GCF_001723155.1 Haladaptatus sp. W1 | reverse complement strand
AGCGAAGAGATGAAAGAGAAATTGCTCCCCAAACTGGCGACCGGCGAGAAACTGCTGCAATGTTTCGCCCTCACCGAACCCAACGCCGGTTTCGATTCGACCAGTATCACGACGACCGCGGAGCGAGATGGTGATACCTACGTCATCAACGGGCAGAAGACTTGGTGTTCACGCTTTCACGCGTCGGACTATATGGTACTCGTCGCTCGCACGACACCGAAGGAGGAGGTAGCGAAGAAGACCCAAGGAATGAGCCTCTTCCTCATTGATATCGAAGATGCCAAAGAACAGGGGGCGGTCGACGCAACCGAGATAGAGAAGAACATCCGTGCGGCGGTTCCCTCGTATGAGATCTGGTTCGAAGACCTCGAAGTACCGGCGGAGAACCTCATCGGCGAGGAGGGAAACGGATTTTACCAAGTAATGGACGGTCTCAACGAGGAACGCGTCGTCATCGCTGCCGAAGCGGTGGGATTAGCACGCGTCGCCATCGACAGGGGTGTTCAGTATGGCACGGAGCGCGAGGTGTTCGACCGACAAATCGGCAGCAATCAGGCGATTCAGCACCCCCTCGCCGACGCGTACGCCCGCATGATGGCCGCGCGCAACATAACCTACCAGGCAGCCCGCGCGTTCAAAGAAGGTCGAGATGTCGGTGAGGCGGCCAACATCGCAGCGTATATGGCACGTGAAGCCGCGTCCAAGGCTGCCGATGCCGCCGTTCAGACGCACGGGGGCTACGGGGTCGCCGTCGAATACGACGTCGAGCGATTCTATCGTGAGGCTCGGCTCACCCGTATCGCACCAATCAGCGACGAAATGATACTTAATTACATCGGAGAGCACGTTCTCGACCTCCCTCGGTCATACTAAGTATCCATGTACGCACTCAACGATATCGACGTACTTGCCCTCGAAAGTGGTATCAGCGCGCCATTTTGCACACGAATCCTCGGCGATCTCGGTGCCAATGTCGTCAAAATAGAGCGTCCCGGGGTCGGAGACGTGAACCGTCACTGGGACACGGCAGTGCGGGGAAACTCCTCTGCACACGTCTGGGTCAATCGAAACAAAAAGAGCGTCGAACTCGACCTTAAAAGCGAGGAGGGAAACGCGATTTGTCGAGAACTCGCCGGAAAGGCTGACGTCGTCGTGCAGAACTTCTCTCCCGGCGTCGTCGAGAGCCTCGGCCTCGACTACGAGTCGCTCCGCGAAGAGAACGAAGCCCTCGTCTACCTCAACATCTCCGGCTACGGTCGGGACGGCCCATACGAGAACCGTAAGGCGTACGACATGGTGATGCAAGGCGAGACGAGCCTCATCATGATGAACGGTAGTCCAGATGCCCCCGCGAAGATTCCGCTTTCGATCTGTGACATCAACGCCGCGATGTACGGGACCATCGGAACGCTCACCGCGCTGTTCCAGCGCGAACGTACTGGAGAAGGACAAGAACTCGACGTGACGATGTTCGGTGGAATGCTCTCTTGGCTCGGTTATTTCCCGCTCAAGTACTGGTACAACGACGAGATTCCAGAACGCGTGGGGATGCGCCATCATTTGCTCACGCCGTACGGACCACACGAAACGAGCGACGGTCAGTACATCAACTTCGCTGTTCTCTCGGAACCACATTTCGAACTGTTCTGCGAGGAGGTCATCGACCGACCCGACCTCTTGGAAGATGATCGCTTCGCTACGAACGAAAAGCGGATCGAACACCGAGAAACGTTCGAATCCGTCGTCGAAGACGAGATTGCAACTGAATCGCGTGATCACTGGGCAGACAGGTTAGAAGCCGTCGGCCTCCCGTGGGGTGACGTCAACCAAATCGACGAAGTACTCGAACACCCGCAAACCGATTACTTGGAGATGGTGCGCGAACTCGACACCGAAGCAGGACCCGTCAAATTCATCGACAACCCACTGGATATGAACAAGGCAGAGCTACGCCGGGAGAAGATGCCCGACCTCGGTGAGAACACAAAAGAAGTGCTCGAAACGCTTGGATACTCCCGAGATAGCATCGAATCGCTAGAGGACGCTGGCGTCATCTGATCCTCGGTCAGTGGCTTTCACTCCTTTTTATATCCGCCTGCGTGTGGTCCCGAATCGATTCGTCCATTTCATATCGAACGTGGAGCACTCAGCCCACCGAACGGCATCTCAAAAACACACATTATTAATTTTAATATTTATTGAAAATATTAAAAATAGATAGCTGTGATGAGAAAGTTCGAGTAATGGGAGTATTCTCGTCGTTAATGGCGTGACACCGTTGAACATACGTGAATTTGTGGTCTACGACTACTACTGAAGAGTCTGTGAACGAGTAATCATGGTCTGTCATTACAAAATATGAAAGATATTGGAGAAAACTTCTCGAATCCGCCTCCCTTCGGTCCCAAATATATGACCAGCATTACAACCCTATTTATGTAATGGACAGGGAGAGATTTCCCGGATGGCAAGGGCGAGGAGCCGAATAGCCATCTGAAACTGGCGTTCGGGTTCCCAATCTACGGTCACTCTGCTAATTCTTCCAATACCCATATATAATTCTTATAAAATTATTTGAATGCACACTCATCAGTCATTTCCGGGGACTCATTCCTTAATAGAAGAGGGTTGATAATCACGGAGATAGCTAGTAAGGACGGGTGAGAACTGCAACTACAAACGACTGCGTCCGTTGATTCATTCTCAAGAGACCCAAGCGGTCGCTAATCACACCACTGGCGAATGACCCCGCGAACCGCTATGGAAGACTGGTAGCGGCGATTTAGACTCCATCTAGTGCTTACACGGGACGAGTAGGTAGCCATATCCGACCATCGGTACCCCCAACGAGCATCGCCAGGACCGGGACGGCGCGGATCGATTTGCAGGCTGTGGTAGTGCTATTCCTAATCGCTTCGAATGGATGGATTTCAACGACTCTATAGATTGCAAATAGATTGATAAATACCAGATATGACTAGATGATTGAATAGATACTGTCGTATTTCTAGACATCTATTTTGGACATATTCCGGCATCCTACGAAGTAGAACTACTTCGACGAAGTGTCAGTTTATTTGATAATATCGCTTTGACGTTCCCTTTCAACGACCTCTTGTCACGAGTCCGATCCACAGTAGTTTAACGCGCTCGAAAATTAGGATTTCACGAGAAGTCGGAGCATTTTACATAGAAGACTGAAGCAGCAACTCCCCACTTATCGGCCGAATTAGTGGGATCGCATTCGAGCACGAATGATGCTCAATCGAAGCGAAACGTCTCCATCGAAGTAGTCCCTCCACGTCGTTTTCACCATTTATCCGCCAGCATGCGTGTAAATAATAAACGTTTTATTAAATCATACTGCTAGGTTTCTATTTTTCATCTATAAACTTTGTATTATATCTATAAAATTGGGATAGATATATGTATAGATACAACAGTCATGAATATATGGGTAGAAAGGTCACCCGCAGAGGGATACTAACCATAACTGCATCGACAGCTTTCTTCAGCCACACCGGAACGGGGACAATGACCGGAGATCCATCGGGTCACGGTCACGAAGACGAGGAGGGACCAACTCTCCATCGATTCGCGACGAGCGCCACCGGTGCGGAGGTGACGGGACTCTACGTCACAGAGGAGGGACAGCTCTTCTTCAACGTCCAACACCCGAGCCGCGAAAACGACGACCCGTACAACGAGGGAATCATCGGAGCCGTCGTCGGGGTCAACATGAACGACCTTCCGCGGGACTTCCCGAGCGTTCAACCGTCCGAAAACGAGAAACGGGCGGCCGACGTTCGGTTGGCGCGTGGGAGCTACCAAGTCCTTGCACAGGGTGGCGACGAAACCGACAGTGGTGAGTCGCTCGGCATCCCGACCACGCCGGACGGAACGCCGGTCGGTGACCTCGAAGGATCGGATTACTCGGAGTACGGGTACTGGCCCGATTTCAACGGCTTCGTTCCGGACGACGAGGCGAGCGACGAAGGCTATCTGTTCACCAACTTCGAGACGCAACCGGGGATGATAACCCGACTCCACCTCCGTCAGCGCGGGAAAAACGGCGGCTGGAAGGTTATCGGTGCCGAAAACGTCGACGAACCGCTCCGCCGCGTTGAGGGGACGAACATCAACTGCTTCGGGAGCGTCAGCCCCGAGGGGGTGCCGCTGAGCGCAGAAGAGCAGTACTCGCATCCGGCCACTCGGTTCTGGAACCGGCCGAAACCGGCCACCATCGACGACAGCCCCGGCATCTCCGCCGACGGGGTGCAGGGGAGCTTTGGCCTCAACGGCGTCGAAAAACAGGCGTTGTATCTCGGCGGGACGCGGGACGGAGAGGAAGTCGACGTCCCCGAGAACGGAACGGCGACGCTCATCTCCGACACCTACGCCAACCCGTACCGCTATGGCCACATCGTCGCGATGGGGAACCCGACCGCGGACGACGTGACCGACGTGGAAGCTACGAAACTGACGACGTTCGGCCGCGCGGCACACGAAGTAGCGGTGGTCATGCCCGACCAGCGAACCGCGTACACGAGTTCCGACGGCACCGGGAAGTGTTTCTACAAGTTCGTCGCCGACGAGGACGTGGCCGGACGCGGAGACGTCACGGAGTACGGTTCGAAGGGGACGCTGTACGTCGCGAAAGCGAGCCAGCAGGGGAAACTGAACGGCGATCCTGCCGAGGTCGGCTTCGAACTCGACTGGATACCGCTCGGACACGCCGACCTCGACGAAATCGAATCGTGGATAGCGGAGTACGACGGGGTGACACAGGCCGACTACCTCGCGATTCGAGAGGAGGTCGATGCGTTGGACGACGACGCGAGCCTCGCCGAAATCGACGCCTATGTCGAGGAGAACGGAAACCCGTTCTACATCACACCCGAGGAAGTCGACGCGTGGGCGGAACAGTACGAAGACGGCGGAATCGGCAGTATCGACGAAGAGCTCCGTCGCGTCCCGTTCCTCGAAACCCGGCGGGCGGCCGCGGCCGTCGGTGCGACCGACGAGTTCCGCAAGATGGAGGGCCTCAACATCCGCACTGGGGCCGTCCCTGGCGAAGACTTCCTCTATATGGCGATTTCGGAGACGAGTAAGACGATGAACGACGAGGAGGGGGACATTCAACTCAACGGTGACGAGTGGGGTGCGGTCTACCGACTGCCGTTGGAGGCTGACTACGACGTTTCGCGGATGGAACCCGCGGTGGTCGGCGGGCCGAACGCCAACATCTGCGGCGGCTGTCCGTACGACGCGCGACCAGATTCAAAGAGCAGCGTCTGTCCCGACTGCGGGTATAATCCGACCGAGGAGGACGAGAACGGGATGATCGGCGGTGGCATGAAAAAGCTCGGGAAGGCCGCATCCGACCTCGTGACCGGTGACGACTTCGAAGAGGAGAACGTCATCTCCAACCCGGACAACCTTGTGGTTATGCGAGACAAACGAGTCATCATCGGCGAGGACACGACCAACGAGGGACACGCGAACGACAACATGATCTGGATTTACACCCCCGACAGCTATTGATCTCTCCGCGCGTGAATGCGCGGACCGACGATATCTCTCGGTGGGGAAAAGTGACGGGGCGGGGGGTGAGTCAGGAGTGATGGCGCCAGACTCGGAGAGTACCTTATGTCAGAGGCAGCCTCGCCACAGTACGTAGCTTTACGAGGTTGAGTAAATGCTTTGTGGTGGTGTCGAAAAATGATACGCTCGTTTTCGGTAATAATATCGGCCGCATCGCCCGTCGGCCGAATCGACGAAACTGCATTCGAGCACGAACGATGTGCAACCGACGCGAGAGACTTTCACCAGGGTGCTTCGTTCACGGCGTCGACGACCTCAGCACCCCATCACATCGGTGTTGTCATGGCCGTTCGTTTCGCTTCCGAACCAGCGGAACGATTCCAAACTGACCGCGTATGCGTCCCCGGTTCTTGAATACCGAATCGCGTACACAGTCGGATACCACCCTTCCGTCGGGAACGCCGTCGGCATCTTGATGGGCCGCCGAATCCCAGTACAGAGGTCACGGAAGAACGACCGCGTGACCATCGGTTCGAAGAATATCAGTTCGGCGTCGAACGTGCCCCAGAGGAACGTCTGGGTGAACGACTCGCCGTTGAACTCCGGTGCGGTCAGGTCCATCAAGTGGTTCCCCATCCCCGGTTCGACGGCACCGAGCGACTCGTAGTCGGGTGGTCGTTGACCGGGCGGAAGGGGTTCCGTCCCTCGCTTTAGCGTCTCACACGTGACCGCGGTGGACGCCCGCGGACAATCGCCGTTTTTGATTTCCGTTCGCTTTTCCCGCGGCATCAGATAGAAGTGGAAGTCGAAGTGGGGGACGGCGTAAACGTCCGGCGGCGGGTGGCCGGTCGGATTCCAGTTGAGCATGAACCAGCGGAACGGGATGGAAGCGGCCGTCTCCGGAAACCCGAGCACGGTTTCGTGCCCGCAACACGGCGCTTTGCCGTCCGGGATGGTCCACTTCCCGTCGGTCGGTGCGGTCGGTAACCCGTCCAGCGCGTCGGCGGTGAACTGGACGCCGACGGAGCGAGGTTTCTCGGAACCAGTGCTCGCAACGAACGTCCGAATCGTCCCGTTTCCGACGGCGGCGGGCGGTCCCCACGCGATTCGCTCCGACGGTGGACCCACATCCGTCATCCCTCGCTCGGGGGGCGACGTTGAGGATGGCGACTGCTCGTCCGTGCCGGTCGCTTCCGTGCCGAGGGTGGCGTGCGCTCCGATGGCGCCGACTCCCAGCGCTTTCAAAAGGTTGCGACGATTCGGCTGCATTTGCCGTTCGTGTAACGGTCGGGTCTGACTTATTCTTGCCCCCACCCCGTCACCGAACCGTCCGTCGCTCGACGGTACGGGCGAAGTCGCAGGTGCGTTCCGACCCGTTCGGCCGTCAGACCACGCGAACCGGAACGTCGAGGATGCCGAGGACGCGCTTCGTCGTCGACCCGATGAGCGGCTTGTCCGGGTCCGACCGTCCGCGTCTCCCCATCACCACCAACTCGATGTCCTGGTCGCGGACGTACTCGACGATTTCGTCCTCCGGGATTCCGGATTTCACGACGGTAACGCAATCGACGCCGCTTTCGTCGGCTCGGTCTTTCACCTTGTCTACGAACCCCTGTCCCTTCTTTTCCAGTCGCTTTCGGGTTTCCTTGATGTCGCTCGGCGTGGCGACGAAATCCGCGTCTCCCATGTCCATCACGTACAGCGCGTGGACCGTCCCGCCGCTCTCGGTTACAAGTTCGACCGCTTGCTCAGTCGCGCGTTTCGCCGCTTTGCTCCCGTCGGTCGGCACCAAAACATCGTTGTACGATATCGCACCCGTTTCGTCCATGCGTACTCTCTCGACCCGATAGCTAATGAAACGATGCCCCCGTTTCGAACGCCGTTAGCGAGGGTGAGAAGGAACCGCCGCTCGACACGAACGTCACTCAACCTTCAAGAGGGTTGGCCGGTGAATATCCGACTGACAACGATGGATTCAGGAGACGAGGAGTGGTCGCCGTGATACCTGCGCAGTTCACGGAGTTGTTCGGGGCGAATCCGGTCGTCAACGGACTCGTTGGGGGACTAATCATTGCGTCTTTCAACCTCCTCGGGGCGTCGTTGGTGTTCGTCTGGCGGGACCCGTCCGAACGAGCGATGGACGGCGCACTGGGGTTCGCCGCTGGCGTGATGCTCGCCGCGAGCTTCACGAGCCTCATCCTCCCCGGAATCGAAACGTACTCCAACGGCAACCCCATCCCCGTCTTGGTCGGGATGGCCGTGGGTGCCCTCTTTTTGGACCGGTCCGACGTGCTGGTACCGCACGCACACATCCTTCTCTCCGGCCAACGCCGTCCGGATGCCGCCAATCCGGACGCCGATTTGACGGTGGACGACGAGCGACTCGCCGGTGTCGTCCTGTTCATCCTCGCTATCACGCTTCACAACATGCCCGAGGGACTCGCGGTCGGCGTCGGGTTCGGAAGCGGCAACCTCGACACCGCCGTCCCGCTCATGCTCGCCATCGGCATTCAGAACATCCCCGAGGGATTGGCGGTGTCGGTGGCCGCCATCAACGCGGGATTGGACAAACGCTTCTACGCCGCGTTCGCGGGGATTCGCTCAGGCGTGGTCGAGATTCCCCTCGCGGTGCTCGGCGCGTACGCCGTCCAAACCGTCTCGGCCTTGCTCCCCTACGCGATGGGATTCGCCGCCGGAGCCATGCTGTTCGTCATCAGCGACGAAATCGTCCCGGAAACGCACACGAAGGGACACGAGCGTATTGCGACGTTGGGGACGATATTCGGCGCTATCGTGATGCTGTATCTCGACATCTCGCTCGGATAAATTGCCTCGGAGTCAAGTGGTTCGAGAGACCGACGGTCTCTCGTCATCACCAGAAGCCTCCGGCTTCCGGTTAACAGTCAGATTCCATCGGAATCTGACAACATTGCCAGACGGAGTCTGGCAGGCGGTCAGAACGGACGTTCTGACAGCATCATGGAACTCTTCGATTTCCGAACGACCCCGAGGGATTTGGCCTGCTCCACCTGTAGACACCGATTCCACTCGATTGTACGCACTCGTGGGGACTACAAGCGACCCAAGAGGACGTCTGTGTCCTCGATTCCCTCGATGACGAATTCCATGAACTGGTTCGCCTTCGCCCCGTCAACGAGGCGGTGGTCGTACGAGAGGTTGAGGTCGATTTGCGGTCGCACCTCGACTTCGCCGTCGATGGCGACCGGTTCCTCCCGAATCCGACCGATACCCATGATGGCGACTTCGGGGTAGTTGATGATGGGCGTCCCTGACGTTCGGTGTTCGCCGAAGCTCGCGAGGTTGGTCACCGTGAAGGTGCCGTCCTGCATATCTTCGAGGTCGATGGTGCGCTCGCGCGCCTGTTCTGCGAGGTCGGTCATCTCCCGTGCAACTTCGACGATGGATTTGCTATCGATGTCCCGTATCACGGGCACCATCAGTCCGTTGTCGGTGTGAGTCGCGAACCCGACGTTGTAGTAGTACTTCTCGACGATTTCGTCGGTGGTGTCGTCGATACTGGCGTTCACCATCGGGAATTCCTTCAGCGCCGGAACGACCGCCTTGAGCAGAATCGGCGTGTAGGTGATGTGCACGTCGTGCTCGGCATCGAGACGTTCCTTGAGGTCCACGAGTTCGGTGGCATCGGCTCGGAACCCAGAGGTCAACTGCGGGACGACGGTGGCGGAGCGGGACATGTTCTCCGCGATGCGAGCGCGAAGCCCCGAGAGGTCGCGTCGCTCGGCGCGCTCCTCGTCCTCGTCGATTTCGACCGGTTCGATTTCCGTGGTCGGATGTTCGATGGCGTAGGTCCCCTCGCCCCCGGACTCGGCCGTTCCGCCGGTCGCCGCGCCGCTGGACACTCGCGCGTCGATATCGTCGCGGACGACGCGACCGTTCGGCCCCGACCCGTCGATGGACGCGAGGTCCACGCCCTGTTCGCGAGCGTACGCTCTGGTTCGCGGTGCCGCGAACACCCGCTCCTCGGTCGTCGCCGGGGACTGCGATTCTTCACCCTCGGCTTCGCTTTCGGCCTCTTCTTCCGCTTGCGCTTCCGCCGTCCTTTCGGTTTCTGCTTCCGCTTCCGCCGTCTCCTCGGACTCCGTTTCCGCCGCCGCTTCTGTTTTCTCCTCCTCGGGTTCTTCCTCCTCGGCTTCCGCCTGTGCTTCCTCGGATTCTTCTTCCTCGGCTTCCGTCCCCTGTTCGGTGTCAACCCCTTCCGCCGCCTCTTGGGCCGCCTCGGCTTCCTCGCCGCCGCTCGGCGGCGAGTCCGTCTCGATGACGACTATCACCTCACCGACCTGCACGACGTCGCCCGGTTCGGCCTGCCGCTCCTCGACGGTGCCGGGACAGGGCGACGGAACGTCCGTGACCGCCTTGTCGGTCTCCACCTCGCAGAGGACGTCGTGCTCCTCGATGTCGTCGCCCTCCTCCACGTGCCACTCGACCAGTTCCGCCTCGGTCAATCCTTCGCCGGGGTCGGGAAGTTCGAACTCGTAGTCGGTCACGGCGACCACCTCGGTCGGGGGGTGCCGGGGTCGGCGAGTGGTATCGAACGTCGCTGTCGGTCTATCGGTCGTTCAGTATTCATAGCTCATCACCGCCTCGATGGCGTATTTCGCCCGCTCCGCGTCCGTGAGATAGTCGTCTTCGATGTCGTTGTCCGGGAAGTGAACGTCGTAGCCCGTCGCCCGTTTGACGGGAGCCTTCAACCGGTCGATAGCGTACTCGTTGACCAGCGCCGAGAGTTCCGCGCCGAGGCCGAGCGTGCGCCGCGCTTCGTGGACGACGACACACCGGCCGGTCTTCTTCACCGACGCCAGAATCGTCTCCACGTCGAGCGGGGAGAGCGACACGAGGTCGATAACTTCGACGTCCGCATCGACTTCCTCCGCGGCGCTCTCCGCGTGGCGGACCATGGCCCCCCACGTGAGTACCGTCACGTCCTCGCCCTCGCGGACGGTTCGGGCCTCATCCAGCGGGAGCGTGTATTCGTCCGTCGGCACCGGTTCATCGAAGCCGCGGTAGATGCGTTTGGGTTCCATGAACACCACCGGGTCGTCACACCGGATGCTCGACGCCAACAGTCCCTTCGTCTGGTACGGCGTACTCGGGCAGAGGACGCGGACGCCCGGCGCGTGAATCTCGAACGTCTCGGTCGATTCCTGATGGTATTCGAGCGCCTTGATGCCGCCGCCGTACGGCATCCGAATCGTCATCGGCAGTTCGATATCGCCCCCGGTTCGCTCGTACATCTTGGCGACGGCGTACATGAACTGGCCGAACGCAGGGTACGAGAAGCCCATGAACTGGATTTCGAGAACCGGCCTGTCGTCCCGCATCGCCATTCCCACCGAGGTCCCGACGATGCCGTTTTCCGACAGCGGCGTGTCTATCACGCGGTCCGGGCCGAACTCGTCGAGAAGTCCCTCCGTGGCTCGAAAGACGCCGCCGATGGGGCCGATGTCGTACCCGAGGATTCGCATCGCGTCGTCCCGCGACATCTCCTGACGGAGCGTGTGGTTCACCGCCGTCACGATGTTCCAGTCCTCCGTCTCCACGTCGTCCTCGCTGGGGTCGAGCGGCGCGATGTCGATATCGAGGTCAGGACCGTGCCCCTCCCACTGCTCGGTGTCGAACGCCTCCCCGGTGAAATCGGTGAACGGGTTTTCTCCCTCCTGTTCGCGCTGGAACTCGGTTCGCTGGTGTGCCTCCCGCCACGAGGTGCCGTGGAGGTGGTGGTCGAACATCCGCATCGGGTCGGTGTCGGGGACGCTCCGGGCCGTCTCGACCGCATCGTCCACCTCGGCATCGACCTCGTTTCGAATCTCCTCGCGGCGGTCGTCGTCGAGGAGGTTCCGATTGCCGAGATACGTCGAAAACCGGTCGATGGGGTCGCGCTCCGCCCACTCCTCTTTCAGCTCCCCCGCGTCGCGGTAGAGGTCCGCGTTGTCGGAGGTGTTGTGATTCCCCATTCGGTACGTGACGCATTCGACCAGCGTCGGTCCGCCGCCCTCGCGGGCGCGTTCGACCGCTTCGCTCGCCGCGTCGTAGACGGCGAGCACGTCGTTGCCGTCGACGCGTTCGTGTGGAACGCCGTACGCCTCGGCCTTCTTGGCGAACGTCTCGGCGGCGGTCTGGCGCTGTGACGGTTCCGAAATCGCCCACTGATTGTTCTGCACGACGACGACGACCGGCGCGTCGAAGACGCCCGCGAAGTTCATGCCGTCGTGGAACGACCCCTCACTCGTGGACCCGTCGCCGATGAAAACCATCGAAACGGTGTCGCGGTCGCGGAGCCGGTCGGTCATCGCCGACCCGGCCGCGTTCGTCACGTTCACGGCGACGGGCGTGTAGTCCGGCGAGAAGTTCACCGGAGAATCCCAGTCGTCGAGTCCCTCGGCTATCGTCTCGGGTTCCTGCCCGGTCGTCCCGAGAATTATCTTCGCCATCGGCACGTCCCAGTGGAGCAGCGCCGCGTTCTGTCGGTAGGTGTAAAACACCCAGTCGTCCTCGTCGAGCGCGGCCGCGGCACCGAGCGGCGTCGCCTCCTCACCGAGTTCGCGGGCGACGAGGCTTGCTTCACCGCTTCGCTGCATGTTCAACATCGTGTCTTCGAGTCGCCGGGTCGCGACCATCGTCCGGTAGAACTCAACGAGTTCGTCGTCTTCGAGACTCGGCACGTCCGCCCCGTCGAGGAGGTGGCCCTCGTCGTCGAGGAGTTGGCGGAAATCGCGCGGGGGGTCCCGCTCGGACCATTTCTCCTCAGACATGGGTGGATACCGATGCTGTGAGACCCGTCGGTGGCTTCGTGTCGGTGCGAGGCGATTCGTTCGTCGGCGAATGGATGGGCTGGTTCATGATTTGGTTGGCGTCTCGCATCAGTCGTTTCGCGTGTGAATGGCGTGGTCGTGAGCGTTGGCCGCGGCTTCCTTTGCGGCCTCCGAGAGCGTCGGATGGGTGTGAATCGTCGCGGCGACGTCGTCCACGGTCGCGCCCAATTCGAGCGCGAGGCCGAACTCGGCGACGAGTTCCGACGCTTCCGGGGCAACGAGTTGCGCGCCGAGGAGATACCCCTCGTCAGCGTCAGCGACGACGCGGACGAATCCCTCGTCGTCGTCGAGTGTGAGCGCACGGCCGCTCGCCCGGAGCG
>NZ_MEIH01000105.1:0-11652 GCF_001723155.1 Haladaptatus sp. W1 | reverse complement strand
AAGGCGCTCGAAACCCACGAACCGATGTTCATCGAGGAACCGGTTCTCCCGGAGCACAACGACGTCTTACCCGAAATCGCGCGCCACACGACCATTCCCATCGCCACCGGCGAACGCATGTTCAGTCGGTGGGATTTCAAGGAGGTCTTCCGGAACGGGAGCGTGGACGTCATCCAACCGGACTTGAGCCACGCGGGAGGTATCACCGAAGTGAAGAAGATAGCCGACATGGCCGAGGCGTACGACGTGGCGATGGCACCACACTGCCCGCTCGGGCCAATCGCGCTAGCGTCGTGCATTCAGGTGGACGCCGTCTCGCCGAACGCCCTCATCCAAGAGCAGAGCCTCGACATCCACTACAACGAGACGAGCGACGTGCTCGACTACCTCGCCGACGCTTCCGTGTTCGAGTACCGCGACGGGTACGTGGACCTTCCGGACGGACCGGGACTCGGCATCGACATCGACGAAAAGCACGTCCGAGCAAAGGCTGGGAACGTCGATTGGCACAACCCCGTCTGGCGACACGAGGACGGCAGCGTCGCGGAGTGGTGACGATGCAGGAGTCACGAACCCCCGTCGATGGCGTCGATGGCGTCCATCGCTTCGAGGGCGAGACGGTACTCGTCACGGGGTCGACCCGCGGTATCGGCGAGGAAATCGCAAACCGGTTCGCCCGCGAGGGCGCGAATGTCGTCGTCACCGGCCGAACCCGAGCGGACGGCGAGGAAACCGTCGCGGCAATCGACGCGGCGGGCGGGACCGCGACGTTCGTCCGCGGGGACATGCGCGACCCCGACGACATCGCGGCGCTCGTCGAAGCCACCGCGGAGAAGTACGGCGGTCTCGACGTGCTGGTGAACAACGCGGGCGTCGAGACGAACACCGCGGCGGACGAGGCGACGATGGACGACTGGGCGTTCGTCGTGGAGACGGGTTTCCGCTCGTACTGGCTCTGTGCGAAATACGCCCGTGAACACATGGACGAAGGGAGCATCGTCAACGTCTCCTCGAATCACGCGCGACTGACTATGCCTGCGATGTTCCCGTACAACGCGGTGAAAGCCGGTATCGATGGGATGACGCGCTCGATGGCGCTCGACTTCGGTCCTGACGTTCGCGTCAACACTGTCAATCCCGGATGGGTCGCCATCGACCGCACGATGGAGGAGATAGACGAGGAGTACCGCGACCATCTCGAATCCATCCATCCCGTCGGGCGCATCGGCGATCCGGAGGACGTCGCCGGAGTGGTTTCCTTCCTCGCAAGTTCCGACGCCGCGTTCGTGACGGGCGCGTCCATCTTGGTGGACGGCGGTCGCACCGCCGTCATGCAGGACGACTCGTTGCCGGATTATCGCGAGCGACGCGAGGACGGTGAGGACGGATGACGCTCGGAGTGACGGGGGGACAGACGACCGTCGAGTACCGACCCGACGACCACCGCCTCACCGTCGAGCGAGGCGGTGAAACACTCGTAGACGGACGGGTCAAGCTCGACGTCGGGAGCGAGACGCTGCCCGCGAGTTCGGAGGCGACCACCACCTCGACGGGGGCGACTGCTCGGGCCACGCACGACGATGAATGGGAAACGACGGTCGCACTGGACGCGGGTGACAATCACGTTGACGTTCGCATATCGTTCCAGCCTCCGAGCGACCACGCAGTCGTTCTCGGCGACCTTCGACCGCTTACTGACGCGACGACACCGACACACGGGTCCGAGTCGCGATGGTATCGCCACGGCTACCAATCGTGGACGCCGACGGCGACGCTCCCCGTCGGCGAGCGATTTCCGCCCGAAGAGAACGAACCCCAGATGCGCGACCTCGTCGCTCCGAATGATACCTCCCACGGTGTGACGGGGCTGGTGAACGACGACGGAGCGCTCACGTTGGGTTTTCTCGGCCACTCGCGGTTCGTCTCGCGGTTCGATATCGACCACGGGGCGACCGGCGTTCACCGGCTCGATGCCGTCTGTCCGGGCGATGGGGCGACCGTCGAAGCTGACGAGGAATTTTCCCTGCCACCCCTTCGAATCGACGCCACGCGCGACCTTCGGGACGGGCTCGCCGCCATGGCGACGGCGACCGCCGAACAGATGGACGCCCGCGTGCCTGACGACGTGCCGACCGGATGGTGTTCGTGGTATCATTACTTCACCGACGTCACGGCTGACAACGTGCGCGAAACGCTCGATGACCTCGATGAATGGGATGTGCCGCTCGATATCGTTCAACTCGACGACGGCTACCAGACCGCGTTCGGCGACTGGCGAACGCTGGATGACGGGTTCGACGACATGGAGGAACTCGTCGCGGACATCCGCGATGCGGGCCACACCCCCGGCTTGTGGGTGGCTCCGTTCTACGTGCAGTCGGACTCGGCGCTCGCCATCGAGCACCCCGAGTGGCTCGTAACCGATGACGACGGCCCCGTGAACGCCGGGCCGCGTCACGGCCCGATGTACGCGCTCGATACGACCCACCCCGAGGCCGAGGAGTGGCTCCGCGAGACGTTTCAGACGGTCGCCTCCGAATGGGGATTCGAGTACTGCAAACTCGACTTCCTCTACGCCGCTGCGCTCCCGGGCGACCGCTACGAGAACGTCACCCGCGCGGAGGCCTACCGCCGTGGCATAGCGACCATCCGTGAGGCCGTCGGAGACGACGTATTCCTGCTGGGCTGTGGCGCGCTGCAGGGACAGAGCGTCGGCCTCGTCGACGCGATGCGCGTCGGTCCCGACACCGCGCCGCACTGGCGAGCCACACCGGCGAGCCAGCCAGCGCACGAGAACGCGATTCGAAATGTCCTCAACCGACAGTGGGCGCACCGACGACTCTGGGTGAACGACCCGGACTGTCAGCTCGTCCGCGAGACGACCGAACTCAGCCTCGCGGAACGGCGGTCGTTCGCCACGCTCGTCGCGCTCCTCGGCGGGACGAACGTCGTCAGCGACCGGGTAGCCGACATCGAGAGCGTCGGCAGGGACCTCGTGGAGCGTTCGCTCCCCCGGTCGAAACGGGGCGGGTTCGCGGCGTCGGCGAGCAGGAAGTCCCCACTCGTCTCGTCTGCGAGCGTCCCGTCGATGGCGCGCTCGCCGTCGCCGCGTTCAACTGGTCAGACGACGGTCGGTCGGTGCGTATCGACCCCGCCGAGTACGGGTTGCAGGATGCCCACGTCTGGGACGCGTTCGAGTGCGAATACCGTGGTACCGGGCCAGTCGAACGCGAGGTCGCGGCCCACGGGTGTCTGCTCGTCCACATCGCCCCCGCCTGTGACCGGCCGCAGCTGCTCGGCGCGCGCCATCTCGGCAATCTCGCCGGACAGGTGACGGCGGTTGACTGGGACGAGACAGGAACTCTCTCCGTGATGCTTTCCGCGTCACGACCGCAGTCGGTCATCCTCACCATCCCAGAGGGCTGGTCGCGCGGCGACGACAGAGAGATTACCCATTGCCGTCTCGACCCGGGGCGAAACACCGTGACCGTCGAGGAATCGTGAGCCGAACGAAACGCAGCAGCGACGATACACACCAATGACGATAGGAGTCTGTTACTTCCCGGAGCACTGGCCGAGTGCCCGATGGGAGCGAGACGTAGCACAGATGGCGGACGCGAACATCGAATACGTTCGGATGGCCGAATTCTCGTGGGGCGCGTCGAGCCCCAGCGCGGTGAGTTCGACTTCGAGTGGCTCGACGA
This sequence comes from Haladaptatus sp. W1, assembly GCF_001723155.1. Taxonomy (NCBI): domain Archaea; kingdom Methanobacteriati; phylum Methanobacteriota; class Halobacteria; order Halobacteriales; family Haladaptataceae; genus Haladaptatus; species Haladaptatus sp. W1. Next base: position 7,948 of record NZ_MEIH01000105.1, on the reverse strand, counting down.
GGCCGTCGAACTCGTCGGCGAATACGGCATGCAGGCCGTCCTCTGTACGCCGACGGCGACGCCGCCGAAGTGGCTCGTCGACGAGCACCCGGAGATACGACAAGCGGACCGCGACGGTACCCCTCGTTCGTGGGGGAGCCGCCGGTTTACGTGTTTCAACTCGGAGACCTATCGTCGAGAGACCGAACGCATCGTTCGCGCGTTCACGGAGCGCTACGCCGACAACCCGTTCGTCGCGGGGTGGCAGACCGACAACGAGTACGGGTGTCACGACACTGTTCGATGCTACTGCGACGACTGCGCCGACGCCTTCCGCGACTGGCTCCGTGCGAAATACGAGTCTATCGACCGGTTGAACGACGCGTGGGGAACGACCTTCTGGAGTCAGCAGTACGACGGGTTCGCGGCCGTCGAGCCGCCGCGTCCGACGCCCGCGGAACAGCACCCCGCACGGTTGCTCGACTACTATCGATTCGCCAACGACAGCGTCGTCGAGTACAACCGACTGCACGTCGATTGCATCCGCGAGGCGAACGACGACTGGTTCGTCACCCACAACTTCATGGGCGACTTCGCCCAGCTCGACGCCTACTCGCTGGCGGACGACCTCGATTTCCTCGGGTGGGACTCCTACCCGACCGGGTTCGTGCAGGACCGACGGCAGGGGACGCCCACACGAAACGAACTCCGCGCGGGCGACCCGGACGAGGTCGGGATGAACCACGACATCTACCGCGGTGCGAAACGAGCGCCGTTCTGGGTGATGGAACAGCAACCGGGGGACGTCAACTGGCCGCCGCACGCTCCACAACCGGCGGACGGCGCGATGCGACTGTGGGCACACCACGCCGTTGCTCACGGTGCCGATGCCGTCCTCTACTTCCGATGGCGACGGTGCTTGGAGGGACAAGAGCAGTACCACGCAGGGCTCCGGAAAGCCGACGGGTCGCCCGACAGGGGATACGACGAGGCCGCCGAAGCCGCCGACGAGCTGTTCGACCTCGCCCCGGTCGATGCGCCCGTGGCCGTGCTGCACGACTACGAGAACCTCTGGGCGACGGAGATACAGCCACACTCTCCGGAGTGGGAGTACTGGGCGCATCTCCGCGCGTACTACGGCGGGGTTCGCCGCCACGGGGTTCAGGCCGACATCGTGCACCCGACCACGGACCTCGGAGAGTACAACGTCGTTTTCGCACCCGCGTTCTACCTCGCGGATGCGGACCGAGCGTCCCACCTTCGTTCGTACGCCGAAAGCGGCGGACACGTCGTTTTCGGTGCCAGAACGGGAGTGAAAGACCGTTCGAACAAGCTTCGTGACGTTCCCGCGCCCGGGCCGCTCGCCGACGTAGTGGGCGCGACGGTGGACCAGCGCGAGAGTTTGCCCGAACAGTTCGAGACGCGGGTCGAATACGGGGGCGAAACCTACGAGTACCGGACGTGGGCCGAGTGGCTAACCCCGAACGCCGCACGCATCACCGCGACCCACGCTTCCGGCGTTGCCGACGGGCGTCCGGCGATGACTGAACACGCCGTCGGCGACGGTACCGTCTCGTACTGCGGCGTCTGGCCGAAGACCGAACTCGCGGACGCGCTCGTCTCGGATACGCTCGATGCTGCGGGCGTTTCTCACACCAGTCGTCTCCCCGACAGCGTTCGGGTCGGTTCCAGGGACGGCTACGTGTGGGTCACGAACTTCGGTCGGGAACCCGTCGAGCTTACCGTCTCGAACGATGCCACCTTTGTCGTCGGAAACGAAACCGTCGATGGCTACGACGTGGCAGTCGTCGAAGCGGCGGTGGACGATGTCGGAATCGAAGGATGACGATGTGAGGCGGTGTGAAAATAGCGAGCGACGGTCGGTGGCGTTAGTTTAACAGGAGCTCGGGACGTCCTTCGGACGATGGAAGACTCTCGGTTCGAGGAGCTGCAGGAACGAGCGGCGAAAGCGGTTACCGAAGACGAACTCACATCTGTCTACGTGGGTCTCGTTCACGAAAATGGCGAACAGCAGTACTTCTTCGGGAACGACACCGAAGGAAACGAGGAGCTACAGGAGATGACCGTCGCCCAATTGGGAATGTTACTTCGAGTACTCGCGGACCGCTCGAACGCCAGTATCGACGAGATTGCCGACGTTGCAATCGAACACGCGAGCAAGATGCAGCTACAGTAGTTACGTGGCCACGAAATACCGGGGGGTCGTCGCTGGCCGCTTCCGCCGCGTTCCTCCCGCGGGAAAGGAGAACTCGCTAACGTCGCCTATTGTTCCGAAAGCGCGACCGGTCGCGTCCGTGTGCTTCGGACCAGCAACCAGCCGAGGCCGACGAGGAGGGCAGCGAATCCACCGACGAGCAGCGTTTGCGTATATCCGACGAGCGTGGCAACCCCGACGAACAGCGGCGGACCGACGGTGGTTCCGAGGCGGAGGACGGTGGTCCGAATGCTCATGATGCTCCCCCGGAACTCGTCCGGCGCGAGTTCGTTCAGCGCGGTGTCCGTTATCGGTTCGGCGAGTCCTTGCCCCAAACCGAATAGCAAAAGCGCTCCGGCGACGACGTAGACCGAATCCGCGACCGACACCATGACGAGACCGATGCCGTAACTCGTGAAACCGAGCGCGATGGACTGGAAACTCGAAAACGACCGGAGTAACCGGTCGCCCTGCATGGCCGTCAGGCCCATCATCACGGCGGGTAAGCCGAGGAGGAGCCCGATAACGCCCGACGAGTACTGATAGGAGTTGGCGAGGATGAACGGCACGACGGTGAGTTGGGCACCGTAGAGGAGGAGGAAGATGCCGAATATCGCGATGTAGAGGACCAGATAGGGCCGCATCGACGTCGGACCGGTCACGAACTCGTGGATGCTGGTATCGGCGTCCGTTCCGGTATCGGACGGTTCTTCGAGAAAGACGATGCCTGGGAGTGCGACGACGACGCCGAGGAGGAAGCAGACAAACGGTGCCATCCACGAGAGGGTCGCCAGTCCCCCGCCGAGGAGCGGATACCCCGCGGCACCGACCGCGAGAATCGCCGCGTTCATCCCGATCAGCGTTCGGCGTTTCTCACCCGTAAAAAGGTCGCCTAGCAGCGTGACGGTGAGCGTGGCGATGGCGCTGCTGGCGGCACCTTGGATGGCTCGGAGAGCGAGTATCGTCTCGAAGTTCGAGAGCAAGACGATAGCGGAGCCGCTGAGACCGAAGACGACGAGCGACGGGATGAGGATTCGTTTGCGACCGATTCGGTCCGCGACCATCCCTATCGGGACGGTCAAAAACACCCCCGGAAGGGTGAACGCGGAGAGCAACAGACTCGCCTGTGCCTCCGTGATGTTCCACGCGTCCTGCACGGCGGGGAGGGCGGGGCTGATGAGTGAGACGCCCATCACCGCGACGAGGGTGCTCGCGAAGATGACGGTCGTTGCGGGGGACTCTTGGAGGGTTCGAAGACGTTTCATTCAGGTCGTACGGAAATATTTGCGACAGACCGTGGAGAGGGTTTTGATGTCGGCAACCACGATGGGGGACGGATGTGTCCCACGAGCATCGCCCGTGCTCCGCATCCGACAACTACAACAGCGACGGTTCCGAACCTCCTCTATTCGATGTCCTCCAGTGACGTTCCCCGCGACGCGCTCTCCCGGTCGCTCGTAATCGCCGTACTCGGGTTTCTCCTGAGTATCGCGGTCATCGACGAGGTTGCCGCGAGCAACGCGGCAGTCGCGCTTTCGGACGCGTCGAGTCGAACGATTGCGGTCCCACAGTGGTTGTACTTGGCGACCGGCGGTGCGGTGATCGGTGCGTCGGCCATCTTGGCGAGCGTCGTCACCGACCGTTCGTTCATCCGGTCGATGCACGACTGGCAAAAAGCCGTCCCGATGTGGGCCCCGATTCGGCGAGGCGCTCTTTATCTCGCGCAACTCCTCGGCGTCGCGGGGCTCGCAATCGTCATCTACCGCGGCTTCGTCGGGCCGCAAATCCCGACCGTGAACGTCGCCATCATCCTCGTGTTCGGGGGCGTCCGCGCGGGGCTGACGATGGTCGTCTATCTCGTCGGAAACGTGTGGCCCGCGCTGAACCCGTGGCGGACGATAGCGCGACGACTCCCCACGCTCGGCCGTACGTATCCATCCCGCGTCGGCCGGTGGCCCGCGGTCGGCGGGCTGTTGCTGCTGGTGTGGCTCGAAACGGTCATGCCGGTCAACAAGGTTCCGGCCATGCTCGCAACGGCGATTTGCGCGTACACAGTCATCACACTCGTCGGGGCGATCGTCTACACCCCCGAGTCGTGGTTTTCGAACGCCGACCCGGTGTCGGTCACGTTTCACTTCTACGGGCAAGTCGCCCCGCTCCGCTGGTCCGCGGACGGCGTGACGCTCCGCCCGCCCGGATTCGACCTCCGCGAGTCCGGGGCCGTCGCGACCACCGCCGATATCGCCTTCATCGTCGCGCTTATCTGGGAACTCACGTTCAGCGGGTTCGTCACGACATCGACCGGTGTGTCGTTCATCACAGCCGTCGTCGATACGGGCGTTCCCCCGCTCGTGGTCTACGCGCTACTCTTCGTTCTCGGGTACGCCCTCTTCCTCGGTGCCTTCCGGTTCGCATCCCGCGTCACCCGACGGACGGGAGAAACCTACCTTCCGCCCCGGACCATCGCCCTCCGCTTCGCACCGCCACTGCTCGCCATCGCCGTCGGCTACCACCTCGCACACTACTTCGGGTTCTTCGTCTCGCTCCTCCCGTCGCTCATCCCCGCGGTCGTCTCGCCACTCTCTCCCCCGGCGAATCCGGTCGTCCTGACCCTCCCGGAGTGGTTCGGCGGCCTCGTCATCGGGTTCGTCCTGGTCGGTCACCTGCTCGCCGTCTGGGTCGCCCACTCGCAAGCGTACGCGACGTTTCCGAGCCGACTGCAAGCGATTCGGAGCCAGTACCCGTTCATCCTCGTGATGATCGGCTACACGATTATCAGCCTGTGGCTCGTCTCGCTTCCGACGGCGAGTCCGGCGTTTGTGTCGTGATCAGACCGTGAACTCCATCGGCGGCATCTCCATGAACGCCGTCTCGTACCCGTCGTGCCGGGCGAGTTGCGGCGGCGAATCGACCGAAATACGAAGCGTGTCGCCTGACCGCACGTCCCCGACGGGAGCACCGTAGTGGGTATCGAGGGCCGCGTCGAGGGCGGGGGTGAGCGTCCCCTTCGATACCGTCGTCCCGTTTCGCAGGAGTTCCATCGAGAGGGACATCCGCGGCAACACGATGCGGTTGTACGGCGTTCTCGGCGACACCGCGAGATACGATTTCCCGTCGTCGGCGAAGCGATTGTCCCCCTCAATGACGGTCACGACGAACTTCGCGTCGCCGGACGATTTCGTCCCGACGAGCGTTCCCGGCAGCGATGCCGGTGCGGGCGCTCGACCGACCGGGACCCTCATCGCCATCGGGTCGAGGGCATCGCGGCTCCCCTGCTTTTCGTCGAACTCCCGATACTCGACGTCGTATATCTGGTCCGTGTCGAATTCGAAATCGATGGTCGCCGACGCGCCGTCCGACAGTCGGGACGCGAGCGACCCGGTTCGGTGCACGCCGACCGACCCGACCCTGACAGTCGCGCTGTACGAGCCGTCGCCGTCGAGTGAAACGTTGTCCCCGTAATGAAACCCCATATTCTGCGAAAGCATCGGCCACGGTGCCCGTTTGTCGACTGTCTTCCCGCCTTTTTTGATAGTGAGTTGAACGTCCGCCGGGACGGTCGTCTCCGTTTTCGCGTCCCACATTGAGACCATCATGTGGAGCGTGTCGTCCGGTTGCACGACGACCTTGGAGTTCGATTGGCCGGTGACGTTCCAGAACCGATGCGGGTACGAGTACATTAGCGCGAAGCGGAGGTCTCCATCGGTTCCCATCCCGTACATCTTCATGCCTTCCATGTACGCGGGATGATAGACCGCGGCGGGACGGTTTTTCACTCTCGGCGGGTCACGCCACGCGGATTGTTTTTCGAATCCGAGCGAGTCAAGACAGCCGGTGAGGAGGGACCCCCCTGCAAGTGCCGTGCCAGTTCGGAGGAACGTTCGGCGGCGCATTGGGTAGGTGTTGTGCGAGTGTTCGAATGAGGGTGTTGGTTCAGTAGTCGAACGTGGTCCCCGAATCCGCCGGAGTCACAGGACCCGAACCGATGGGCGACCACTGGGCGGACCGCTCAGCCCGGCGCGCGGAACGCCTTGAGTCGAAACTGGAGAATGATGGGCTCGAGAACGTCCTCCCGTCCAGTCCACGTGATCGTCACTTCCGTCAGTCGGTATGACGGTCCCACGGGTACCCGCCGAGCCGAGAGGCGAGCCTGCCATCCGTCCCCCTTGATTTCGGTCTCGCCACGCCGTTCGCCGCCGAGATGTTCGAGATATCCCATGGCCTGTTCGATTGTGAGGCCGCGAAACCGTCGCGTGACGCGGAGAGTTCCGTCCTCAACCGTCCGTTCGACCGGGGGTATCGAATCCAAGGCCGCCTTCCGCCGCCGTGCCCACGATGGGCTCCGGATAGGGTCATTGTGACTCACGCTCACTAGCACTCGGCTAGCGACGAGCATAACAGTTGTTGGAATTCTCACCCATTGCGAACGGCACCAACGCGCGACCGTTAGCGGCGAAAAATACACGAAAATCCCGCCCGAGAACGGGAATTACGGCACGAAGTCGGATATCACTTTTCCACGACTCGCGCGACGGGCGCGTTGTTTTTGACGCTCTCGATACCTCGCTTGGCACCCTGTTTCGACGAGTATCCCTCGCCGCTGTCCGCGATGATGTTCCGGTTCGCGACGACGAGGCGCCAGCGCCACTCGCCCGCGCTGTCCTCGTACACCTCAAATTGGGGTTCACTTGGCATATCCGGCGTATGTTCGACCACCAATAAAAAGGTCGCCTTCGTGCGAAACTGATGATCACTTCTCAGACTGTTTCAGACACATGATGTTTAGACGACATCGGTTACGGGGCGGGCGGGGCTGAAGGCGGCGGCGAACGAACCCCATACAGCTCGCTATCGCGTTATTACCCGTTATCTCCACACAGAACCCATCTATCGCCCGAATTCGGGAATAACCTCGAAAACGAGTGTATCGTCGTTTCAGCACTTCTATCGCCACAAATCGGCGTCATTGGAGTTATCACGTGTTTTTAGACCACGGGTGGAATTACAGACAGTATGAAGAAACAGCCGCTTCTCGCGATCAGTGCCGTGTTTGCCCTGACTCTGCCGTGGCTCGTCACGGGTATTCTTCAGGAGGTATCCGGTCTTTCGACCGTCATTGTCGTCGGGATGACCGGTCTCGCCATCGTCGGCGCTTCGTTCATGCTGGCGTGGGGTGCCGAAACGGCCGAAAAGGACGTTCCGCGGGCGTTCGCAATCGCGATTTTGGCGATTCTCGCCGTCGCACCCGAGTACGCCGTCGACGCCTACTACGCGTGGAACGCGGGGGCGAACGGGGCGACGGCACAGGCCTGCGGTCAGCTTTCGGGGGGCGCGATAGCCAGCGCCGAACCGGGAACGCTCGCACAAGCTTGTCACGACGCCAACCTCGCCGTCGCCAACATGACCGGCGCGAACCGAATCCTCATCGGTCTCGGGTGGTCCGGAATCGCGCTCTACACCATCTACCGCGCAACACGGTCCGGTGACTCGTCGGTCGTCCAGCGGCCAGGGTCGCTCACCGATGCCGTCAAAATAGATCGCAACATCTCCCTCGAAATAACGTTCCTGCTCGCGGCGACGGTGTACGCGTTTTTCATCCCGCTCGGAAGCGGAATCGGTATCGGTGACACGCTGATTCTGGTCGGCCTGTACGTGCTCTACATCGGCGTCATCATCAGGAACGACGTCGAGGAAGACACTGCCCACGTCGGCGTTCCCGCTTATCTTCAATCGTTCTCGAAGGGAGCGCGGGTC
>NZ_MEIH01000104.1:0-2501 GCF_001723155.1 Haladaptatus sp. W1 | reverse complement strand
GTTACCGTTCGCAGCAACGATACCGTCCTCATTTACGAACCACTTGGACCACACCGCAGCAGTAGTCGAAACCCCATCCACAACTAGAGCGAAGGCTATATCGTGTTCACTCTTCCCCGTAATCGGTGAGTCGGAGTTTTCCCTCGACTTCGTAGAGATGGCCCTTACTGTACAGCCGTTCGATGATATCTTCGGCAGCAGGCCGCTCGAGGTCTTCTTTCTCGGCTAGAACGGCATACGCTCGCTCGGAGGTGGGTTCATCAACGGGTGGGATCGCGCTCTCGAGTGCCTCAAGCGCTTCTTGCACAAGTGGGGTGAGTGGCGACGTCTCGTTTGAACCCATTCGTACTATCAAATTCGGGACGCGATAGGTAAGACCGAGATTTCACGCGATGTTCTGTATCATTCAGTGAATCTCATCCGGTCGTGGGCGCTTGATTTGCCCACCTATTTTATCCGATAGACTTGAGACCTCCGTATGGACGAGAAGAAACAGGCCACGTTCGGATCAGATGGGGAGTTGCGAACCGACGACGAAGCGACAAACGAGACTGGCGACGGGAAGGGAGCGACGACGAACGATTTCGGCGATGAGTGCGGCGAGAACGAGACCAAGTCCGGGGTGAACCGATATACCGTTTCCAGCTTGCTTCAAAAGGCGGTCAGACGTTCTGACGAAGCCACATCCTCTCCGAGGTCGATGCGGTCTGTGACCGCGTTGGTATCATGAACGACGGCGAACTCGTCGCACAGAACACCGTCGAGCGACTTCGGGAGCTGACCGGTTCCCGCTCGCAACTCCTCCTCTCCGTCGAGCGCGTGCCGACGGGCCTCGACCTGACCGCCATCGACGGCGTGTCCGAGGTGTCCGTCGAGGAATCCATGCTCCGCGTGTCGTTTTCCGACCCCGTGACGAAACCGCAGGTCGTCAAGCGCGTGGACGCCGCGACGACCGTCACCGACATCAAATCGGAGGAAGCCTCGCTCGAAGAGCTGTTTACCACCTACACGACGGGCGACGAACCCGAGGACGACCCCGACGCTCGTATGGAGGTCACCGCATGAGTTGGGTGTCGGTGGCGAGAAAGGATTTCATCGACTCCCGGCGCTCGAAGGGGCTGTGGGCGCTCATCGGCCTGTACGTCGCGCTGCTCGCACTTACGGTGTACGTCGCACCTTCGGACGTCGGCATGACGAATGTGCTTCGACTCCTCGCGCTCGTCGGAATTTTCATCATCCCCATCAGTGCGCTTATTATCGCCTATCTCGCCATCGCGGGCGAACGCGAGTCCGGGAGCATCAAGTTCCTCCTCGGTCTCCCGAACACGCGCCTCGACCTCGTTATCGGGAAGTTCGTCGGTCGGTCGGCCGTCGTCGCCGTCGGTCTCGCGTTAGCGTTCGCCATCGCGGCCATCGAAGGGTCGATTCTCCTCGCGTCGGTCGATATCGCGATTCTCGCGCAGTTCTTCCTCCTGTTCCTCTTCTTCGCCGTAACGTACATCGCCATCGCGGTCGGCCTCTCGGCGGCGTGCGCGTCACGGTCGCGGGCGATGGCCAGTTCGGTCGGCGTCTTCTTCGTGTTCAACGTCCTCTGGACGGTCCCGGCGATTTCGCCGTCGCGGGCGCTTCGATTCATTGCCGACGACACGCTCGGCGTGCACCTCTCAGCACAGATTTACGAGTTCGTCTACCTCGTCAGCCCGCCGTACGCGTTCCAACGCGCCGCGGACCTCGTGTTCACCGATCAGCAACTCTACTACTTCCGCGTCATCGGCCAGAACGCGACGGTGCCGTTCTTCCTGGAGAAGTGGTTCATGCTGGTCATCCTCGCCGCGTGGCTTGTCGTCCCGCTCGTCCTCGGCTACTGGCGGTTCGAGCGCGCGGACCTCGGTTGACCTATTATGCCATGACATATCGTGGCAACATACTTTTAACTACCCTAAGGAATATATGGGCGTTATGGCCGCCATACAAACGACTGGTCTCACCAAGCGGTTCGGTGACGTGGTCGCGGTCCGTGATCTCAACCTCCAAGTGAACGAGGGAGAAGTCTTCGGCTTCCTCGGTCCCAACGGATGCGGGAAATCGACCACCATCAACATGCTGATGGACTACATCCGCCCGACCGACGGGACGGCGACGGTCCTCGGCTACGACGCACAGAACGAGACGCAGGCGATCCACGAGCGGATCGGTATTCTCCCCGACGCGACCGACCTCTACGGTCGGCTCTCGGGGCGAAAGCACATCCAGTTCGCCATCGACTCCAAGGGCACGAACGAGGACGCGGACGACATCCTCGAACGCGTCGGTCTCTCGGCGGACGACGCGTCGCGCTCGGCGGGCGGCTACTCGAAAGGGATGCGCCAGCGCCTCGTCCTCGGCATGGCGCTGGTCGGCGACCCCGACCTCCTGATACTCGACGAACCGTCCAGCGGGCTCGACCCGCACGGCGTCCGCGAGATGCGCCAAATCATCCAGCGGGAGGCCGACCGCGGTAC
>NZ_MEIH01000103.1:0-9650 GCF_001723155.1 Haladaptatus sp. W1 | reverse complement strand
GTCAGTCCGATTCACGGCGACACGAACGTCGTCGATTTCTACGACTACCGCACCCCGTACACGAATTCGAGCAGTTGGGCGTACGGCTACTTCGGTCCGAAAGCGTTCACCCGCGAGAACGGGAGCACGATGTTCCTGTACCAGGCCCCGAGCGGCGTGACGAGCCTCGTGATGATCCACGACAAGATGAACAAGAGCCGAACCGGCGACAACAACCCGATGAGCACGGTGACGTTCGGGTTCGACGGCCTGCCGAGTTCCGGCCAGTGGGTGTTGATGGACGACACGTACCCCCACCGTGACGACCGCTGGTCGCGGACGCGCCTCGATTGGATCTGGGCCGGGTCGCGCACCGACGGCGGCGTCTTCCGCGGCGTGTCCGGCGATTCGAAGATAACCGTCACGCCCTCGTGGAACGATGATGCGACGCTCTACAACCCGCAACTCAAACACGAACCCGTCACGTCGTGGGCGTTCCTCTCGGGCGGATCGGGTAGTCCGAGCGCGACGGAACTCGACATGGGCTCACCCGTGACCGTCCGGCCGGGAACGTGTGGTGGCTCGCTACAGGCGTCGTTGCGGGCCGCGGGGACGGCCAGCGCCGGAACGCCCATCACCCTCGACGCGAGCAGATCGAGCGACTCGGAGGGGACGCCGACGAAGTACCGCTGGGATTACGACGACGACGGGACGGTAGACGAGACGACGACGCGACCGACGACGACCCACACCTATTCGAAACCGGGCGAACACATCGCCCGCGTGACGGTCGTCGATAGCAACGGGCACACCGCCAGCGCGACCACGCCCGTAACGGTGGAGCGGACGAAAGCGGACATCCACGTCACGGACGTGTCACTCGACAGAAAACAGGTGTCGAAGGGGGAGAATGTGACGGTCACCGCGACGTTCGAGAATACGGGCGACGGCGACGGAACGATTCCGGCCGTCCTCGCGGTCGGTAACTCGGTCGGAGCCAGAAAGCGGGTCCACGTCGCGGCCGGGAAGACGAAGACGGTTACCTACACCTACGAAGCGACGGCGACGGGCAAACAGAAGGTGGCCGTGAACGGCGTTTCGGCGGGGACGCTCGCGGTCGGACAGCCGACGACGACCGGTGAAGCGAACACGACCACGCACGCCAAACCCGCTGGCGAGACGACCCCCGGTTCGAACGGATCGCATTCGTTCGGTCCGAACGTCGTGTTCGACCACCCCGGCATGAGCGGGTTCGTGGTCGCGGTCATCCTGCTCGGCGCGGCGCTCGTGGTCCGTCGGTGACCCGCGACCGAGCGCCGCGCGCGGCGCGACGGTGACGAGGCGTTTTTATCCGTGCTCTCCATACCGCCCGGCAATGACGAAAATCCTCGTCGTGGACAACCACGGACAGTTCACCCACCTCGAACACCGGGCGCTTCGGGACATGGGCATCGAAACGGAGCTCATCGACAACGACACGCCGCCGGAGGACATCGACGCCGACGGCCTCGTCCTCTCGGGCGGCCCGTCGATGGACGACATCGGCAACTGCGCCGAGTACCTCGACCTCGACATCCCCGTTCTCGGCATCTGTCTCGGCATGCAGGTGATGGCGAACGTTCTCGACGGCGAAGTCGGGGAGGGCGAGTACGGCGGCTACGCCGACGTGACCGTCGATATCACGAACGAAGACGACCCGCTCGTCGGGTCGCTGGCACCCGAAACGCGCGTCTGGGCCAGCCACGCGGACGAAGTGAAGCAGGTCCCGAGCGGATTCGAGCGAACCGCCACCAGCGACGTGTGCGGCATCGAGGCCATGAGCGATTCCGACCGCGACCTGTACGGCGTCCAGTGGCACCCGGAGGTGGCACACACCGAAGAGGGCGAGGAAGTGTTCGAAAACTTCCAGAGCGTGTGTGAGTAGTATACTTTAACTCTCCGGGGCGTAGCGTTTCGACCAATGACAGCGACCCAGAGCGACCTGGCGAGCCTGTCCCGATACATCTTCCGTGCGCCGCGGTGGTACGCGAGTCTGGGGTTCGCGCTCTTCATCGCCGCGATTGCGGGTGTCGGGGCGTTCGACTCGCAGTACATCCTCCAGGACGCATGGGAGGGAATCTTCTTTATCGGGGTGCCGACGGTCGTCGCGAGCATCTTCACCACGCCAGTTGACCGGCGTCTCGGCGGGCAGTTGACCTACAACCGGTCGTCGCTGCTCGCGCTGACGTGCGAAATCATCGTCGTCACCGTGCTCTCGGTCGCGGGCGTCATCTCGGCGTTCACGGGGATGGGCCAACAGTTCGTCTTCGACGTACTCATCTTCAGCCTCGCGTCCGTCTTCGCCCTCCGACTCCTCGTCGTGATGGCCGTCTCGCGCGCCTCGTTTCCGGTCGCACTGATACCCGCGAGTATCCAGACCGGCACCGCCGCCGTCCTGTTTTTCATCTACAGCGAGACGATTCGCGTCCTCGAAGTCGGCGGGCCGCTCGTCCAAAACCTGCTCGCTCGCGGGGACAAAGCCCCGGCGGCGCTCGGCATCATCGCGCCGCGGGATTTCATCCTGCTCGGGGTCGTCAGCGGGATGTACGCGCTCGGAGTCTACGGGTTTCTCACCGTCATCGACCGACCATGGCGGCGCAGTCTCGGCGTCAGCGCGCTCGATTTCCTCCGAGGATTCATCGGCCACATCGCGGAGGGGACCCGCGAACTGGAGGACTTCTTCGAGCAGATCGGGCAACAGGCGGTCGTCCCCGTCACCGTCCTCTCCTTTCGCCGCGAGGACGAAAGCGAGAAAGCGCGGTTCGTCCTGCCGATGATTCATCCGGGTCCGATGGGCGAAATCGGCGGCGGAAACCTTCCGCGCCGGGTCGCCGCCGAGTCGGACGGGCTGGCGTTCCCGCCCCACGCCACCGCCGGACACGACTTCAACCTCGTCACCGAGCGCGAAGTGGACACCATCCTCGAAACCGCACACACCGCTTTCGAGCGAATCGAGTACAGCGACGACGCCACCCAGAGCGTTCGAACGCGGGAGGGCGACGCCAAAATCGTCGGACAGTCGTTCGGCGACGACGCGCTGCTCGTCGCCACCTACTCCCCGACGTTCGCCGACGACGTGGAGTACGCGGTCGGTCTCGCCGCCGCCGCGGAGGCCCGGTCGGGCGGAGTGGACGAGGTGATGCTGGTCGATGCGCACAACTGCAACAACGGTCTCCAAGGCGAGGACATCGGCCACATCTACCCCGGAAGCGAGCGCTCGTTCCACATGATTCAGGCCGCGCGAGCGACGGCGGACGAACTCGGAACTGCGAAGCGCGGTCGTCCGAAACTCGGCGTCGCGTGGGACGAGACCGAGTGGACGCCCGCCGAGGGAATCGGGCCGCTCGGCGTTCGCGTCGGGGTGCTCGACGTCGCGGGACAGCGGACGGCCTACGTCCTCGTGGACGGCAATAACATGGAACCCGGCCTCCGGGACCGCATCGTCGCCGCCGTGGACGCGGACGACGTGGAGGTGATGACCACCGACACCCACATCGTGAACATGGTCGAATCCTCGAATCAGGTCGGCGGGGCCATCGACCACGACGAACTCATCTCGCTCGTCACACGGTTAACGGATGAGGCGACCGCGGACCTCGAACCCGTCGAAGCCGGAATGGCGAGCGAGTACGCCGAAGTGACCGTCTTCGGTAACGACCGCACCGAGACGCTGGCGAGTCACGCGAACGCCGTCATCGCCATGGGCGCGGCGCTCGCCGGGGCGGTCATCCTCGCGGTGACGGCCATCAGCGTCCTCATCTTCTTCCTCGCCTGAGGCTGTCGGACGAATCACAGTCGCGTTTATCCACGCCTCTCGCTTACCTCCACTCGGTGGGGACAATGGCGATAGAGACGACCGAAACCGGAGTGGAACCACTCCGCGCGCAACTGAAGGGCGAACTCGTCACGCCGGACGACCCGGACTACGACGAGGAGCGCTCGGTGTGGAACGGCATGATAAACAAGCGTCCCGCGATGGTCGCGCGGTGCGACGGCGTCGCGGACGTCCGAGCCGCCGTGAATGTCGCACGAGAATACGACCTCCCGGTAGCGGTCCGCGGCGGGGGGCACGGCGTCGCCGGACGCGCGGTGGTCGACGGCGGCCTCGTCATCGACCTCGAACCGATGCACTGGGTCCGGGTGAACCCCGAAACGCGTCGCGTCCGCGCGGGTGCCGGAGCGACGTGGGGCGACGTGGACCGCGAGACGCAACCGTTCGGCCTCGCGGTGCCGGGGGGCGTCGTCTCGGACACGGGAATCGCCGGACTCACGCTCGGCGGCGGGATGGGACACCTCCGACGGAAGTACGGCCTCTCGTGTGACAGCCTCGTCTCCGCGGACGTGGTGACGGCGGACGGCGAGTTCGTCACCGCGAGCGAGGACGAACACGAGGACCTGTTCTGGGCGCTTCGGGGCGGCGGCGGTAACTTCGGCGTCGTCACCGCCTTCGAGTACGAAGCCCACCCCGTCGGCCCGGATGTCGCCACGTGCTTCGTCTGGTACGACGGCGAGCAGGCGGAAGAGGTCCTCCGGAAGTTCCGGGCGTACGCGGCCGACGCGCCCGACGAGGTGAGCCTCCTGCCGTTCTACGCGTGGGTGCCGGACCTCCCCGAGTTCCCCGAGGAGTCGTGGGGCGACTCGGCGGTGGCCCTCCTCGGGTGTTACGCGGGCGACCCGGAGAAGGGCGAAGCGGAACTCCGCACGGTTCGTGAGTTTGCAGAACCGATCACGGACTTCAGCGGGACGATGCCCTACGTCGAACTCCAGTCGATGTTGGACGAGGACTACCCGAACGGGCGTTTCTACTACTGGAAGTCGCTCTACGTCGACGAGTTGAGCGACGACATCATCGACGCCATCGTCGGCTGCGCCGAGCGCTGTCCGGTTCCACTCTCGACCGTCGATATCTGGCAGGGCGGCGGCGCGCTTTCCCGCGTCGGCGAGACGGAAACCGCGTTCGCACACCGCGAAGCGCCGTACGGACTCAACTTCGAGGCGAACTGGGACGACCCTCGACAGACCGACGCGACGGTCGCGTGGGTGCGCGAATCCATCGCCGAGATGCGGAAGTTTCCCGAAATCCGCGGGCAGTACGTCAACTTCCCCGGACTCGAAGAGGAATCATCGGAGGTGCCGTTCGGCGAGAACGCGGACCGACTCGCGGAGATAAAGGCCGAATACGACCCCGAGGGCGTCTTCCGCGCCCACGGGAACCTCGAACCGCGAGCCTGAACGAAACTCCCTTTTTCGGTGCTTCGCTAACGAACGCGCGTTCGCCTTCTCAAATGGGCGCTCGCGTGGCTGTTCGCCTGTTTCCTCCTCATCGTCTTCACGGCTGTTCCACTACTCGCTGGCGTCACTATCGGACTGCTCGGAGTCGTCGTCCTCGTCGCCATCGCGTCTACGATGTAGACGCCAGGAAAACCGTGGCTGCCCCGCCGCTAGCCCCCATCGCTATCCCGTCGCTCGCCCGAAAACCGTCCCACACCCATCGGTTCGATACCGGACCTACTCCCCCCCCAGCGTCTCCGCCGAGGGTTTTCGGGTCGTCACGTTCGGCCTGTCCCGGCGTGCAGTCGTTCGCGTCGGTCCCCGCGTTCTCCCGTGAGGGAGGGCGTTTGCCACTCGATTGCCGCCGGTTCGCCCGAGGGAAATGTCTCCCGGTCGTCGGTTGTCCCGACGAGTGACGGGTGGACGGTTCAGCCCAGAGAACGCTGTCTCACGGCGCGAGGAAAGCGCGCCGATTCCGCCGTTTTCGGCGGTCGTCCCCGAGCGGGCCAGTGACTGACGACACGTCACAACGTATTAAAATAGGGTCGGAGTTATAATAATTCGGCTTGAATACGCCAGTCAGGAAAGTAACGCTTACGCCGATTCTTCGGCGTCGGCGAACAGATCATCAACCGCCGCGCGGGCGGCCAGTGCGGCGTCGTTCGCCACCTTCTCCTCGTCCCGACTCGCGTTCGGCGCGTTGACGTACACGTCCACTTCGAGGATACCCTCCTCGAACGTGACCGTCACGTCAACGTCCTTGACGTCAGACTGTTTGATTCGGTCGAATATCAGGCCCTCGGCCGCTTCCGAGGCCGTCTGGACGACCGTCTCGTCGCTGACCATCGCTTACGCGCCGCCAGCGCCGCCGGGACCGGTCGGGCCGGACGGACCGCCCGCGCCGCCGCCGCCGAGCATGTCCTGAAGTTCGCCCTGCAGCTTCTCGAACTGCTCGCGGACGCGCTCTTCCTGCTTTTTGAGCGTCTCGACGCGAATTTCGAGGCTGTCAACCTTGTCTTCCAGGTCGGACTGGGCCGTCTCGTAGTCCGTCTTGATGAACAGTTCGCCGACTTCCTGGAACATCGTCGCGTCCTCGTCGATGTCGTCAAGCTCGTCGAGCGCGTTCTCCGACTCGGAGAGCTGCGTCTCGGCCTGATTCTTCTGCACTGCGACCTGCTGGGCCGTGTCCTGAAGGTCCTGCAGCTGTTCGAGCTTCTCCTGTGCTTCCGGTGGAAGATTACCCTGCATACCCGTCCCTTGTCGCCCGGACTGAAAAAGCCCCGCTTTTACGTTCGTGGAGGCACAGGACGGTTCGGCGAGGTATCGGTTAGGACGGGGCGTTTGACTCGCGGGAACGCGTCGAAACGTGCTTCGACTGGCCCTCGTTCGTTCCTTCGTCACTCACGAGAACACACCAGAACGAGTTCTGGCTGGCTCCCGCTCACTCCGTTCGCGAGAACACCTCCCCGAAGACACGCGACTCGGCCTTGCGGAGGTGTTCCGCGGCCGTACTCGGCGCACAGCCCATCGCGTCGGCGACGTCCTCGTGGCTTGCCCGCCGCGGTACGTCGTAATACCCCAGTTCGACCGCGATTCGGGCGGCCTCCCGCTGACGCTCGCTGAGCGACCGCACGACGGACTCGTGGCCCGTCGCTCCGTCGCCGACGAGTTCGACGTCGAGTTCGACACCCTTCGGTACGTCGCCCATGGCGTCCTGGAGCGCGGCCGCCGACCCGCCGACGGCGAACGTGGCTCGACCGTCGTCGTGATACTTCACGGGGGACAACTGAACGACACTTTCCCGGGAGAACGCGGAGAACAACGCCCCGTCGACCGCCGTCGTCTCGTTGTAGACGTAACAGTAGAACTCCTCGTCCGAGATGGACGTCACGTCGTACGTCAGTACCTCGGGAATTTCGTCGAGAGCGGCGGTGAACCGCTCGACATCGCCGCGAACATACAAGAGGAGGGTCACGATGTCTTCCGGGAGGTCCGACGGGTTGCCGTGGAGCGCACGGGCGTCCTCGACGTACTCCGCACCGGTCAAAATCCCGTACACGGGATGAACGGGCGTCTCGCCGGGGTCGAGCACCAAACGGAGATATTTCATACCGTACGTCACGTTCGGGAGCTTATAAATCGTCCAGAGGACTGCGGCAGAACCGCTATCGGCCGCTCGAACGAACTATCGAGTATGAACGTCTTCGTCGCCGGTGCGACCGGCGTCCTCGGTCGCGAACTCGTCGCCGAACTCGCGGTACGGAACCACCGCGTCGTCGGACTCTCTCGAAATGCGCGAGGAGACGAACTGGTCGCCGAGCGCGGCGGAGAACCGCGACGCGGGGATATCCTCGACGAGGAGTCGCTCGTTTCCGCCGCCGAAGGGTGTGACGTGCTGATTCACGCTGCGACGGCGATTCCGACGAGCAGGAAACCGACCGACGACGAGTGGGTCAAAAACGACCGCGTGCGCGCCGAAGAGGCGAGAAATTTGGTCTCGGTCGCAGACGAAATCGACGCCGACCGGCACCTCCTCCAGAGCATCGTCTGGGTCGCCCGCCAACCGGACGGACGGACGTTCGACGAGGAGGTTTCGCCCAACCCCGACCGCACGACGCGCTTCGCGCTCGACGCCGAGCGAATCGTTCGGCGGGGCGGAGAGGACGGAGACTTCGACGTCGGTATCCTCCGCTGTGGCTGGTTCTACTCCCCCGAATCCGCGCACACCCGACAGATGGGGTCCGGCCTGCTCGACCGGAAATTCCCGATTCTGGGCGACGGCCCCTCGGGCGACGGGATGCGGCGCTTTCGATTCTCCACGTCGAGGACGCCGCGCGAGCGTTCGCCGCGGCGGTCGAGTCCGACGCGACCGGCCGTTGGCACGTCACCGACGACGAACCGGTTTCTCTCGCGACGATGCTGACGGCGTTCGCGAACCGTCTCGGAGCACCGACACCGCGACGGATTCCCGGATGGCTCGCCCGACCGTTCGTCGGCAAACACTCGGTGCGCCTGCTGACGAACTCGATGCCGACGACGAACGAACGGTTCCGGGAGACGTTCGACTGGAACCCGCGATATTCGAGTTATCGGGACGGACTGGACGAGGTGGTCGAAACGTGGCGAGACGACGGACTGCTCGTCGCGGATGGAGACGGCTACGAGTGGCGTAGAAAATGAATCGGGAGTCGCCGCGTTTCACTCGCTCTCGAACAGAATTACGTCGTCCTCGTCGTCCTCGTCGTCCAGACAGAGCGGCACCGGCGGCCCCCAGAGATAGCGGTGCTGGTCGCCACAGGCGGGACAGTCGTAGGTCGCGATTCCTTCGCCATCCGCGACGCTGGAGTCCCAGTCGTCGGGGTCGGTGTGCTCCGTGGCGATGGGCGTCATCGTCTCGGGGCATCGAATCACGATACGATGGTCGCGGTCGAAATCACCCGTTTCGTCGTCGCTCTTTTTCCGTCCGAACGGGTTGAGTCGGTCGAACACGCCTATCGCCACCCGAGGGGAGTCGCTGGGCACACCCATTCGTGGCGGTTACTGGTTTCCCGTCTCTTCTGCAGCACGGTACCAGCGAAAGGAACCCTACGAACACAAATCCGTCGATACAATCGACAAAGTATCTGAACAATCTAGAGAGACGGTTTGCGTACCGAATCGCCCGTTTCGGCGACCGTCTCGGCGACGCCCACGAGCGTTTGCCACGTGTTCAGCGCCGCACGGAGGGCGATGAGGTCCTCGGCCTCGACGCGGACGGAAACCGTGTTCCCGTCGCGTTCGACGGTCGTCCGAGAACGGTCGTCGTCTATTTTGCCGATCTCCTGCTCGACGCTCCGAAAAACGAGAACCGCACGCTCCTCGGCGTCGTACTCGAAATCGAGAAGCGCGTCGTGAGACACGGGCGCTACCGGACGTTGACTTCCTTGACGTCGCGGCTGCGCTCTTTCAGCAGGACGCGGTGTCCACAGTACGGGCAGCGAACGCCGCCGTACTCGTCCAGTTCGACATCCCGCTTACAGCGCGAACACTTGTAGCTCATTATTCGTCGTCAGCCAATGCGGCGCGGATGGAACGCTTGACGGTCCGTCCGGCAGGCGTCTGCGGGCGGTAGGTACCACCGGCGAACGTGTAGCCGCACCGACCGCACTCCCAGATGCCCGTACCCTGTCGGTCCACGGTGTCGTTACCGCAGTCCGGGCAGGTGTGGTTTTCGTTCATGTCCGCTTCGATTTCGGAGATGCGCTTGCGCGCGACGCGACCGTATCGCGCCCCGAACCGACCGGCGCTACCGGTTCGTGATCGAGAGTCTTCGGCCATAGTACCGAGAAATAACCCGAGAGGACTGATAAAGCCTTTGAGTT
>NZ_MEIH01000102.1:0-8907 GCF_001723155.1 Haladaptatus sp. W1 | reverse complement strand
CGACGCTGAACCTCATGAAACACGAATACGGGCTCAATCAAGCTGGATTTCCGGCATCGGACATCGAAACAACGTGTGAAATCCTCGCCGACGCCGGATACGACGGCGTCGAACCGAACTACCAAGCCAACGGCCTGCTGACGACGCTGGACGGACGCGAGCAGATGCGGAAGGCCGCTGTCGAACACGAACTCGACGTTCCAGCCGTTTCGACCACGCTTCACTGGGAGTATCCGCTGTCGAGCGCCGACGAGGAGAAACGGCGGCGGGGTATCGACATCGCGCGGGAGATGGTGGACGCGGCTGCGACGCTCGACGCCGAGGAGATTCTCATCGTTCCGGCGGTCATCGCCCCCGGTGCAGACTACGACGCCGACTACGACCGCGCGGTCGAATCGGTGCGCGAAATCGCCTGCTACGCGGCGGACGCCGGCGTCGGTGTCGGCATCGAGAACGTCCAGAATGACTTCTTGTACTCGCCGCGCGAGTTCGTCGAATTCCTCGACGCCGTCGAATCGGCGGGGCTGGTTTCCGCCTACTTCGACGTGGGCAACGGCTTCCGCTGGGGCTTGCCCGACCGCTGGATTCGTGAACTCGGCAATCGGATTTCGAAGGTTCACATCAAGGATTGGCTGACGGACGCTCACCGACCGACGTATCCTCTTCAGGGGGACATCGACTGGGACAGCGTCGTCGCCGCGCTTTCGGACGTCGGCTACGATGGGTGGATTTCCGCCGAAATTCCGGCGTACAACGCCGAACCACACCGGATGCCGCCAGACATACTTGACACCATGCAGTACCTATTCGAATCGAACGGCTGATATTTAAAACTCACCATGACACGCACAATCGTCGTCGACCCGCTGTTCGAAGACGTGTGGCCGCTCGCCGCGGACCACCTGCACCGACTCTGGACCGAAGACAGGACCTCCGTCGAGTTCGTTCGACTGCCCGAAACGAGGGGGACGAACCTGAGCGAGGCCGTTTCCTCACCCGAATCGGTCGAGGTGCTCGTCTCGCTCGGCGTCCGTGCTTCTGTCTCCGATCTTCAAGCGTTCACGAACCTGACGGAGACGTTCGTGATGACTGACTCCATGTACGGCGTGGACGAGGAGCTAGCCAACTACCTCCGCGACCGCGGCGTGACGGTCCACGACCACACAAAGGAGGGGTTCTGGAGCGAGTCGGTGTCCGAGTTCGGTATCGGACTGACCATCAACGCACTTCGACAAATCCCGCAAAAACACACCGCCATGACCGAGACACACGACCCGTGGGACCTCGACCAACTGGACAACGAGGTACCCGGCGCGCGCGGCCACCAGTTCGCGGATGACCCGAACTTCGTGAGCGGCACCGTCGCACGGAAGCGCGTTCGTGTCGCCGGAATCGGCAACATCGGCAGTCGCTACGCCGCGACGGCGAACCATCTCGGCGCCGATGTGGCGGCCTACGATCCGTTCGCCGACGAACCGTGTTTCCACAGCACGGGCACGCGGCGGGTGTACAGCATGGAGGAACTCGTGAGCGATGCCGACGTCTTCGCCCCGACGATTCCGCTGACCCCCGCGACAGAAGGCGTTGTGACGGCTGATCACATCGACGCGCTCCCGGATGGGGCGATACTCATCCTCGTCACACGGGCCGGAATCTGCGACATGGACGCTGTCCGTGAACGGGTGCTCGCTGACGAAATCGTCCTCGCCGCGGACGTATGGGATGAGGAACCGCTCTCACTCGACGATCCGCTCCTCGGGCGTCACAATGTCGTCCACACTCCCCACATTGCAGGACGAACGCGGGACGCGAACGAGCGGTGGGCCGAACACCTCGCTGCACACTTCAGTTCGCCCTGACTGTCACCCGTCCAACGCTGTGTTTTCTTCCGAACGAAGCCGAATCCTTTCAATACCACCGACGAAATCACGACTCATGACCACGCTGAACTATCGCGACCCCCGACTGCTTCGACGCGAGATACTCCGCGTCCTGAACTTCTACTACCCCGATTGCATCGACACTCGCTACGGTGGGTACATCGCCCAACTCGACGAACGCGACGGCTTCGTCTACGACGGCCGGACGAAACACCTCGTCGCCACCGCACGGGCCGTCCACAACTTTAGCGTCGGCGCGCTCATCGACGGTCCCGTCTGGTGTCGGACGGCCGCCGAACACGGCCTGTCGTTCCTCTCGAACCACCAGTGGGACGTTGAGAACGGCGGTTACGACTGGATACTCGACGGTCGCGACACCACGGACGACACGCGATTCTGTTACGGCCACGCGTTCGTCGTGCTCGCCAGTGCACGGGCGCTCGAAGCAGGAATTCCGGGCGCGAAGGCGGAACTCGAACGCGCAGTCAAAACCCTCGATCGGCACTTCTTAGAGACAGAGCAGGGAGTGTACGCCGACCGTGCCGACGGCGAGTGGGAGGCGGTTGCCCCGTACCGCGGCTTGAACGCAAACATGCACACCTGCGAGGCGATGGTCGTCGCCTACGACGTGACCGAGGAGGATCGATATCTCGATCGTGCGTACGGTATCGCCGAGCGAATCGCTCGGGACCTCGCGACGGAGACGGATGGCCGACTCTGGGAACATTACGACGCCGACTGGACGCACGATATGGGGTACAACAAGGACCAACCGAACCACCAGTTCCGCCCCTGGGGCTACCAACCGGGCCACCATCTGGAGTGGTCGAAACTCCTCTCGCTTCTCGCCGAGTTCCGCGACGACCCATGGCTCGAATCCGCCGCACGCGACCTGTTCGACTGGGCGATTGAAACTGGGTGGGACGAAGAACACGGGGGCTTTTACTACACCGTGGACGAGGACGGTGCGCCCGTCGTCGCGGACAAGTACGGCTGGGCGATAACCGAGGGCATCGGAGCGGCGGCACTCCTCGGGCGCGACGACGAGGCGTATCTAGACTGGTACGACCGACTATGGGAGTATGGGGAATCGGACTTTGTCAACCCCCGACACGGAAACTGGTTCGAGCGACTGTCCCCGACGAATGACCGCGACGACCCGAACCGCGGGATGGCAGTTGAACCGGGCTACCATCCCATCAGTAACGCATTCGTTGCAATGGATGCGTTTTGAGTTGGTTTAACGCCGCTTCTCCTGTCAGTTCTCGAGTGGATTTATCACTCTACTCCCGGTTATGGACGTTCTCGCATTTCCCAAAGCAGTTGGTTACTATCTGAATTGTGGAATGACAATGGTGACGCTCCCGTTTGTTATATTTAGTATCGTGAGTGTCGCTAAAGGAGTTCAAGCGTATCGGACGTTGCAGGGAGGCACTGAATCGTAGACGTGAATGAGTGATGTCAAAATCCACAAAGCATACTGCATACTATGAGGATTCACTAATTTCTCTATTCACCTGGAATCCACCAGATAACCACCCGTGGACTCAATTTCCCCCGTTCTAACTCACCCTTTGCATGCAACTCCTCGAGCCGTCTATGGGCGGACGGCCGCTCAATGCCAAGCGTATCTGCCACCCACCGAGCGGTCACTGCTGGTGACCGTTTTTCTCCTTTCCGCTCTCCACACGGACGATAGAGATACCCGACAGCATCGGATCTTCTTTCTTGTGTTTGAATCGAACGTTGATGACGCCCTCCTCGACTTTCACTGTGAATGATTTCATCGTCCCTCTGTCGTGGCCGAGTTCTTTGTACATGTCGTAATCGTGGAGAACCTCTTCATCCCCGATTTCGACGCTGAACTTACGTGGGCCGACACGACGATTGAGGTAATCGTCAAGATACGTCTCGGCGAAGTACAGTCGAACTTCATACTGACCGTTTTCGACCGGGAAGCGATACTGCATCTCCGTATCGTCATTGTGATCTTTTGTGTCTGCGTCCCATCGCCGACTGTGGAATATCGCTTCGGGTGTCCCGGCCGGAACCGCGGCCGTCATCGCCACCGAATCGTCGGTAGTGTTCGTGTGACTTCCGCTCCAAAGTGCGTTGCCGAACCGTGACGGGTGTTGTTCGCTATCGGGCAACCAATCGGGCCCGCCATTCATCGCCGAAAGTCGCGACCCACCAACGTTGACCCGGTAAATCACCGGACTCCGTGACTGCGTGGTTGACGTGGTCGGTGCCGCCGTGGTCGGTGCCGCCGTGGTCGAAGACACTGAGGTCGATGTCGCTGTCGTCGATATTTTTGCTGTGCGACTATTCGTTGTCGCCGAATGTTTGGTCGATTCGCCACTGGTTTGCATTACCGTGGACGTCGTCGAACTTGGAGCAGCGGTCGTCTGGTTGCTACCACCAACTGCTGGGCTCCGGATACCACCCGGAACTCCGGCCACGATTATGAGTCCTGCGACGAAGAAAACGATGCCACCTCCGATCAGGACGCCGTGTGTGAAACCATCGGATGAAGAACCTGGCACGTCTCTCACACTCCGCTAGTGTATCGCTTCATTTTCGATGGGTCATCATCCCACCGATTTAATTATATGCCGTTTAAAGTGCAATTCATGTGGAACGAATCGCGTCGCTCACTTCTTCTGTCTCATCTACCGATTGAGGCCTTCGCCTCGGGGGACGAAGACGAGACCGAACCCGAAGACTGCGACTGTGACGGACTCGGTGGCTTCCCGTGCTGGCTATGCGTGCGGACAGGACAGAACGAACCACCGCTTCAGCCCTTTTTATCCATGGAACGACAAGTCCGTTCTCGGAGATCACCGACCAGCGAACGCTGACGGAAAGCGCGAGCACTGTGACCGATGATACACCCGAGACACCGACGGCCCTGCTCGACCAAGCACGACAGCACGCGACCGACGTTGCCACCGAACACTTCCCCGACCTGCCGGTCGAAGCGATCGACTGGGAAGTCTCACACCGAGCCCAACAGGCGGGCGTCACGAAGTACGACCCGACAACAGAGGCAATCACGATTGCGCTGACCTGGACGGCCTACGAAAAACACGGCTGGGAGCAATTCAGTTCCACCATCCGGCACGAACTCATTCACGCCTGGCAGTATCACGAGTTCGGTGACGCGGACCACGGCGCAACCTTCACCCGCTGGACGGACCGCCTCGATACCTCGCAACACTGCGAACGCTTCACTACACCAAAGTGGTGGCTCATCTGCAAGGACTGTGGCGGTCGGATTCCGCGCTACCGACGCTCGAAGACGGTCCGTAACCCCGAGCAGTACAGTTGTAGCAAGTGCGGCGGTGCAATTCGCGTGGAAGAGGGCAACGGCCACTGACCGATTCTCGTTTAAGTAGTTCTCGCGATAAGCAGTAGATACGAGGAAGATTTTCGCGCGGTACAATGACTTACAGAGTGGCACAGCGATCTTTGAGATTTGAGTTTGATTGACCAACGTTAGTATTGTATACTAACGTCTGTGCCTCGTGCTGAGTTTTCTCTTCTTGTCTGTCCTGTGATTACGAACGGTCGTGATAGACGCGGTTAGGATGATCTCAAGGGACTGTCTTCGATCACGGTAGGGTAAAACGGTCGGGATGCTTCATACGCTCTGACTCGGATGGTGAAGGGAAGAATTCGACAACAGCGATGAGAGCGAAGCCAATCGTTATATTGTCTTCAGACTATATCTAAATTAATGACATCACTTCTGCTCGTTGATGGTTTTGAGCTCGTATTTATCGCCCTAATGCTTGTCGTGTATGCATCCATCCTTTTCGGAGTCCTCGGTGGACTCGGGTACTTCATTCTTCGATTCCGATCTGGCGGTAGTGTTGACGAACGGCTCGACCGTATGGAACGGAAGATTGGTCGGTTAGAAGCGCACGTTGAGCACCTCCAAGATGAGCGCGACGAGCAACGATAGTGTTCTCCTTGGCTTTCAAGGCTTCAACTCCGGTACTAAAACTGAATATCTGATCCAATCACTGGCCTCTCGAGGTATTCGCTCCGTGGTGGCCCAACTTCTGATTGCTCCTTCTGGCCGTACATAAATTAATAATTAATCACATCGTTTACTATACCATGAGCGAAACAATCGTCTCGACACCTGAACACACTCCCACCGACAAGTGGTGGATTCCAATTGGAGTGCTCGCTGCCCTCGTCCCAATGATTGCTCTCATTGCAATTGCTCTGCCACCTGACGTCTACACGTCGTTGATCGCCGCTCCATTTGTTCTGCTTGGCGGTGTTTTGACGCTCCTCTCACCGCTCATCATCTACTTCGATAAGCAGTATGTTACTGCCGTTTCCGACTGGAACCCGTCTGGCTGGTATTATTGGATGATCATTCCAGTAATTGGATTCGTGCTTCCCTACCTGTATCTCTATGAACGCCACAAGTACGTGGGTACTCCCTGATAGTGGCTTATCTGCAAGCCACGAGTGTCATAGAATCTCGTCCTCACTGGATGCGAGTCCGTTCTAAATTAGATCTGTTGTGTCGTAGAAATTATTATTGTCTTTGCGAACGTACTAGTCTTGATTATGTCCGTCCGCACCACAACACGGGGGCCAATCAGCAAATCGTTCGTGAGAGATATCGCCGTCATTTTTGTCGGTCTCCTCGTCCTGTCGTGGGTCTTCAGCGGCGGGACAGTCTTGACGTATCTGGCAGTCCTCTTTGCATCTGCGCTCCGAAACATCTACTTCGGCTGGATTGGGAGTGGGCTGCTCTTCTATGTGATAGCGGGTATCGGACTCCTCGCCGAGGCAATCGTCCTCGCAGTCCTCTATCGGCTTGCTCGACGAGTACTTGGGTGAGAACAAATAGGATGAGATAAAGAAAATGTACGACTCGCGTATCCAGTTCTCCCGATAACCGCCCCGACTAGGCTTACCACCATCCCAATAGTCACAGACGAACCGTATGAGGGACTAGAATAGTTGGAGACGTGCCCCAACCAGCGAGCGACCCCTACCAACCGGGCGACGACGTACAGGTCTATGTCTCAGAGACTGATCCCGATAGCGAACACCACGGGAAAGAAGGCACCATCACGGAGGTCCTGCAGGACACTCTCGGAGACGAGACCGGGCGTGAACTGGACTCCTACAGCTACCGCATCGAAACCGATAGCGAGAAAATCGATGTCTGGTTCCGGCACCGCGACTTGGTTCCGGTATCACAGTAACCAATTACCGATACTCCACTGCGATAGGCGATAACGAACGCAAACCAACGTGGCCACAAATACGAGATGCACTCGAAGTTAACGAGGATCGCCTTTGCAGTGCGTGGCTCACGGGAAGTTTTGTGGGCTTGACTAAGGAAGTCACGCATGAGAGCGATGTCGATGTTGTCCTCGCATTCGAGAGCTTCGATGCTATGGACGACTTCGGCCGTGTTGAAACCCTTGGGTGGTAATAGGTTTCAGGAGTCGTGCTGACTCGATGGAAATTCTGCTATATCCAGAGAGCGTGAACAAAGTTTGAGGCACAAGAGACCGAGTTGTATTCGGTGGCGAAGACCGCTCGATTGCTGACTGGTCCACGTGCGAAGGAAGCCGAGACCTAGGTGTGACTGCTCGGTTGGCGCAGCGAGCGCCAACCGGAAAGCCCGCATACGTGAATCTCTTCCTCACGCACTGATGCCTCACCGGTGCGACCTGCAGAACACCAGAACGGTCGATTTCCTGCATGATTGTGGAGAGATGCTCGATCACCCCGGCTTGATCACCTAAGCGACCGAGAGGGAGTGAGGGGAATCAGTCTCTCGTTCCGGCATCTAAACAAGGCCAAATTCTGTTTTCGGTACGAATCTGCAGCTGTTCTGTCTACTGACCGACGAACTCGGGGTCGCGCCCTTCCAGGAACGCAAGGATCCCCTCGGAGAAATCGTCTGTTTCGACGATACGCTCTTGAGCATTCGCCTCAGCGGCTAACGCTTCCTCCAGCGAGCGGTGAGCGTTGCGGAGGAGTAGCCGTTTGGTTTCCCCGACGGCGCACGTCGGCCGTGAGAGCAGCATCTCGACCCGTTCCTCGACGAACGTGTCCAGTTCCCCAGCGGAGGTTGTTTCAGTGGCAATGCCGAGTTCAACAGCCTCGTCGGCAGTGACCCGGCGGCCAGTGGTCAGCAGCTCCATCGCGGTTCGGAGTCCGACGAGGCGCTGGAGGACGTAGGTCGCGCCAGTATCTGGGACGAGACCGATATCGGCGAATCCCCAGCCGAATTCGGCAGATTCGTCGGTATAGACGAAATCACACGCCGTGGCAATGGACGCCCCCGCACCGACCGCCGATCCTGTCACCTTCGCTACGACGGGCTTTTTCATCCGCAGTAGGCTGGTCACGATTGCGTTCAGCCCGCCTTCGAGTTCCTGTGCTGGACTGCTCACGTCCACGTCGCTCGCAAGATCGAGCCCTGAGCTAAACGTGTCGCCCTCGCCCGCAATGACGACGCACCGTACCGAGGAATCGTGGGCGAGTTCGTGGAGCGATTCGGCCATTACCTCGCAGGCCTCAAGAGAAAGCGCGTTCTTGCGTTTCGGATTCGACATTGTGACAGTTGCAACCTCGTCATCGTGGGACACCTCGATCTGTGTCATAGATCAACTCTATTTTGCGATTGCCTAATCGTATCGCCGGTTTACCAAGGTGGTTCAACAGTATCCTCACGCAGTTCTGACGGAAGGGCGTCGTTCACTCTGCCGGGCGTTCGAACTCGGGATCAAACATCTGTGCGGACAGTGGCATCGGATCGCCGTCGGTGACATTATACTTCGAGAAGTCTTCGACGCCAGCCTCGCGGAGAATCTCTTCATCGTAGACGGTGTTGCCCGTGAATGCTGCGGGATCACGGTCAAGGAGTTCGCACACTGCGTCTGCGACGATTTGGGGTGAGCGCCAGTCGTCTTCAGTTCCCATCCCGAAGTACCGCGTCGCACGCGTGTCGATGGCGGTCACCGGCCAGAAGGCATTGGCTGCG
>NZ_MEIH01000101.1:0-8213 GCF_001723155.1 Haladaptatus sp. W1 | reverse complement strand
TACGTCTTAAGGCACACGACATCGACGCACCAACCGACAGCCCGGGTAAGATTCAGAGGGTGTACTCCAAAGACGGGCTGACCGTTGAGGCGGCCCCGACAAAGCATGGTGCGATGCCGTCACTTGCATACCGTGTCTCGTACCAGGGTACTTCGTTCACCTTTACAGGTGATTATAGTTCCAAGCTCGGAAACGTCCCTACGTTGGCGAAGGGAACTGATGTGATGATTCAGAATCGACTGCTTGAACCGGAATCGAAAATGGGCAGCAGTGAACCAAAGCGCGTACTTCACTCGACTCCCCGCGAAATTGGGATGAACGCTCAAAAAGCGAAGGCAAATATGCTTGTCCTCTCGCATATCAGCCGCGATACAGTCACCGATCTCAGTGAGGAAATAAAGATTATCATTGACGAGTACGATGGCCCAATAGCGATTGCGAATGATCTCGTCGATGTGTACCCCGACGGGCGCATTCTTAAAACGAAGATGAACGGAGACAGTGGGGCGTCCGGGACCAGCGGAGATGGTCTCATGTTTATCCCTCAGTAAAGCAATCCGAATCGGAACGAGTATCGATGAAGAAGAGGTAAATGCCACTCCCCTCCGTTTTTTGACTATTTTTTGTCGGCAATCGCCTGCTCGAGCTGGTCTTCTATATTGCCAGCATCTACGGTCGGCGCTGTGATGCTCTTCCCAACCACAACTCGCGGTACGGCGCCGAGTTCTAACTCGTGCACCTTCTGCATTGTCGCCTTGATTTCTTGCTGATATGCATTGTTCTTGATATCCTGTCGGATCTTGTCACGGTTCGAGACGCCAGCAACTTTCACGATTTGCATTAGTCGATCAGTCGTTGCCCACGACTCGGTCGTACTCTGTTGATTAGCGAACATACGGGCGAAGAACGACCAGTATGCGCTGGGTGAGTGATTCCAGACGGACAGTCCAGCGTGGGCAGCAGTGAGCTCATCAGGTCCATGAAATGGCTCTCCCTCGTCATACGCGACTTCTCGAAAAGCAAGCCGAACGTCACCAGGGCGAACGAATTTCTCGATTATTGTTTGCAAATATCCTTCTACGGCACTGTCTAGATAAGGAAAACAAGCGACAGCGGTACGATTGACGAAGTGCATCTACCAATCGTAAGTGGCTGATTCTTGATATTGAGATTGGCTCCACTATGAGAAGACGAAATTTGGCTGCGTCACCGAAACCCGTGTCATATTGGGATCCTGCAATTTGTTCTTTCTTCCTCTCACAGACGTTGAAACACCACTATACAACAAAATCTCTTAACTAGACAGTTCCCCTTCTACGAATTCTTGTGTATAGGGACACTTCCAACTACCATACACAGTCGCTGTCACTGGTGCATCGTTTGCCCCCATATGTGCGTACGTGAATTGGGTCGGTCGATCTGGGACAGATGCTTGGTTGATAATACCGGGTGCTGCCTTGACTTCCTGTTTCTTTGTTGTTGTAGTGTTCGTCGTCGTCGTGTTTGGTGTAGTGGATGTTGGTTCTCCGTCAGTCGTATGCCGGGTTTGCGTCGGCTGATTACCGGTTGTCGTCGATGTTGTATTATTACGGCCGAAGAGGCTTGTACAGCCACTCAACGATGCAACCGCCGTTACCCCCGTTAGTTGGACGAATTTCCGCCGTGATTTGTTCATGTTTGGAATGATATTTCGTCTCTATATCTGTATGGGATGTTCTATGTTTAATCCTTGTTAGAAATCTAAATAAGCTCGGATGAGCGGTTTCTCATCGAGAAATTAGCCGGTGTTTTTTGAAGTGAAAGTCACAGCTTCCATTGTTCCTGCGTACCTGGTATTACAGAACTGGGGCAGGAAGGTTCAGTAGCGTATCGTCCATCGATCACAGACGATTGGTTTCATGCGTCACTGATCTTCCGAAAGGCCTTTTTAAAGAGCGAATACGGCTGTGCGCCGACGACTTTGCCTGCCTTCGTCGACTCCCGATCAAAGATAATGAAAGCGGGTGTTCCTCGAAGACCGTTCTTTTCAGATGCCTTGACATCAGCATCGATACTTGCAATCACAGCATCTCTATTCTGTTTCATACAGGACTCAACGGCGGTAGCATCGACACCTCGAACGTTGTCCGTTATCTCCAACAAGTTCGACCGCTGAGCCCATCCCGAGTTTTCTTTTCCCTGTTCATCAAACATCGACGAATGCCATCGTTTGAATGCATCAGGTTTCTCGTCGCGTACCGTCCGCCACACACATTTTGCCATCCGAGCCGCCGTTTCTGATGCTTGGCCAATGTAGGGTTTATCAAGGACCACAATTCTGACCTTTCCCGGCTTTACGTAGTCCTCGAGGAGTTTGGGAAACGTGTTTTGCTCGAATTTTTGGCAAAATGGGCACTGATAGTCGCTCCAATAGTACATATCGAGTGGTGCATCTGCTGACCCGATAACTGGATTGCCCTGCAGATCGATACCGAATTTCGTCGTCTCCTCTGTCGCGTACAGTAGTGCGGTTCCGTTGTCGTTCGAACTGTGCCTACTGGTGGTGTTACTCCCAGTATCTGAATCGTTGCTGGACGACTGCAAAATGCTCGTGCAACCAGTTATCGCGGATAGGGATCCAGCTACACTCCCGAGAAATAGGCGTCGGGACGGTGGCCCATTAGTATCACGCATTGTACTCTCTCTTTCCTAATCCCATTTCACTGTGCTGTTCGCTTGCGTTCCGGATTCGATACCGATCTCCGACAGTTCTTCCGTATTTGGTGTGGATCATGATTGAATCGTTTATATGTTGAGTCGACATTCGCGAGGGTCGCCAGCACGGACAAGGAATCCAAGGAGGAGAAGAATACCACCGATCCGAAGTAAATCTCCATGGAACGGCATTGCGGCCAGGGCACCAGCAAATCCAAGGAATCCGAGCAACCCGGCACCGCAACTGGCACATCCCGATGCAACGAGACCTGGTAATACACCGAGCAAATCCGACAGGCTGGACACGCCAGTCACACTCACTTGGGCAGTCACGTTGACGATGGCGACAGCGGTTAGCACCGCGTACGAGATAATGAGCGCAAGACCGAACCACCCATTCGTTGCCAGCACATTTTCGGTCAGAAGTATCATCGCGTCGTCAAACCATTGTACTCCTGCCCCAAGCATCTGAATCGACATCTCAGGAAACGTCGAGAGGATGAGTAGGACATAGGTTACGAGCGCGATGAGAATCGCACCGAGAATTCGGGATGCTGAACTCATGGGATAGGCAAGCGCACTCTGTAGATCCGTACCCCATCGATGGACTCGCGTTTCCCTGCTCATTTTCTCACCTCTTCGATCGTCGCTTCAAAGCGGGGGTATGGTTGTGCACCCTGAATCGTCGCCGTTGCATCGCCCGAATCGGAGTTGTGGAAGACGAATGTCGGTGTTACACTGACGCCTTTGTCGTTTCCGGCTTTTTTGTCGTCGGCAACGCTCGCTGCCAACGACTGTTCGTTTTCTTGTAAGCACGATGCGACTGCATCGGCGTCGACGCCCTGTACGCCTGCTGTGATGTCGAGCAGATTCTGTTTTTTCGCCCACCCTGAGTTCGGTTTCTTTTGTGCGTCGAATATCGACGCATGCCAGCGTTTGAATGCGTTCGGATCGGTCTCTTTGACCTGCCGCCAAACACATTTTGCCATTCGACCCGCTGTCTTTGAGGCGTCTCCGATGGTTACGTATTCGAGGATGACGAGTCGCACGTCCCCCGGTTTGATATAGTCTTCGAGGATTTTCGGAAAGGTATTTTGCTCGAATCGATTACAGAATGGGCACTGATAGTCGCTCCAATAATACAGATCCACCGATGCATCAGGTGACCCCATCAAGGGATTACCTTCTAGATTAATCCCGAATTCGGTCGTTTCGGAGCTCGCATACACCAACGATTGCGGTTTAGCGGTGGACGAGGTGGTCTGGTTAGTCTGCGTACTCCCCGTCGCAGTACTTTGCTCTGTTTGCTCTGTCGTAGTTATATCGTCAGACCCGGCATTGGTATCCGTACATCCTGCTAACCCGGTGAGTAGTATTCCGGTTGTTCCGAGGAATGTTCGCCGGCCAGTTCTATCGGCACTGTCGGACATAATCGGTAGCTCAAGCGAAACACGGAGAGGTGATAGTCCACCCGCTCGTTTTCAGGATTAGAAGTACCTCACTACCTTTTAAAGGTACACCATTCCTACTTCGAGTGTGAGTGAGGACCCGAGTCCAGCCGACTTGTTCAGTTTGCTGGACGATGAGTACGCCCGTGCGATCCTCACGAAAACAAGTAACCAACCGATGTCAGCCCAGACTCTTAGCACCGAATGCGATGCGTCGCTCCCGACCATCTACCGTCGGTTAAATGATCTAGAGGAGGAGAATTTAGTCGAAAAACGGACACAGTTGGAGGCGGATGGTAATCACCGGGCAGTTTACGAAGCCGCTGTGGAGCACGTCGAGATTGACATCGTTGATGGGGAGCTGACGGTACACATCACCGAACGTGATACTGCCGACCGATTTACACAAGTGTGGGAAGGAATGAGAGGGAATCGATAATGCGTATTGAACTGTTCGTCGGAAAATTACTCGTGATGGGACTCGGGCTCCTTATTGCATACCAGGGGTTTCGTGGTTACCGTCGCAACCAGAGTGAGCCGATGTTATTCGTCGCAATCGGCTTTATTTTCCTTACTATCGGGGGAACGATGGGGTGTTCACTTATACAGTCACTACAGATTTCGGCCACTACGTTCGGTGCTGCGCAAACTGTATTGGTTGCGATGGGGATGGGATGTGTCCTCTACTCGTTGTACGGATGACGATTTTCGCACAACCAACGAAGTATAGCAACCCAATTTGAAAAGCAAACAGTCCGTTGCTAACTCGGATAGCCAAGTGAGAGTAAATCACGCGTACTGGTTATCGAGGAAATGGTCTGCAGCGTCACCAACGTCATATCACAGATTATGATAAGAAACCCTCTAAATACAGGGGTGCTTTTGCAGAACCAGCAAATCGTCACTCGGTTTTATACCCACTTTACGTCTCGTTTGAGCCGATGTCGACACGGACAGCAATTGTGAGGGGAATGGCGGTCAGCATCGGGTCGTTTCTCCTATTCGGTGTTGTAACAGGACTCCTTCCAAATTCACTGTACACTCGGATGGTTCCACGAACTCCATTCGATTACACATTTCTCGTTCTCACGTCACTATCTGTTGGGATATACGTTGGCCAACAACCCACGACTAATCGCCCTGGTGACGACCGCTTGGCTATCGGTAGTACTGTTGTTGGCTTCCTCGCCTTCAGCTGTCCGATCTGTAATGTATTCTTACTCGCGCTGTTCGGCAGCTCCATGCTGATGACGTATCTCGATCCGTACCGCCCCCTCCTAGGAGTAGTCTCGGTGTTGCTCTTCACTGGACTACTGTACTACCGATCTCAGCGAAGTTGTGAATCGTGTGGATGCGCAGCCGAGTCGGGGACGACCTAAGACTTCATGCTATTGACGCTCCCAGAAAATGAGTAGCAAATTTACTAACTTATCTCTGTAAAAATTGGTGTTCTCGACCAAACTCGGCAGCCGTAGCGATCGTGCTGGGCAGAAATTACGAGTTGCACATAGATTGGTTTGGGGGTACCGTGGTGTTCTCACTTCCGATTATCGTTCTAAGCGGAAGTGGATGGGTTTTTGGCTGAAATGCTGAAAACATCCGTAATAAGGACTGACAGCAGCATACACCAATCCATAAATCATATGTAGCTATAGCAAATCCTACCATCTGGAAGTTGAGACTACAGTGGGTTTAGCGGTGCTGTGATGCGTGGTTTCGACCGAATCCGTGACCGGGAACTGCTTCAGATTGACTCTCGAACGTCATTTCTTGTCCGACTACCAACTATTTCGGGGGCTTCCCGAATCTGCTACCAGTGTCGCCACTCAGAACCTCGGCACTCCCCCAGATCGAGCGACTCCCTACCCAATTCCCGTCTCTTTCTTCAGCAGCGTGAGCGTATTATCGGCCGTTACAATCGGCGCGTGCTTGTACTCACCAGTTAGTTCGACCTGGACGAGCAAATCGACAACGCGCCAGATCGAGTAGAGCAGACACGCGAACGCGAAGTAGAAGAACCGTAGCCCGAAGTCCTTGGACGTCGTCGCGGCCATGAACCGTTTGATCGACCTGTACCCACTCTCGATTTTCCAACGGGAGCCGTACTCCGTGAGGTGTCCACTTCCCCGATTCGTCATGAACACCGAATACTGTCGATGGTCGTCGTGCTCTGAGTCCTCTTTCTGCCGGTAGATCAGTGTCGTCTGGTGCCATTCGTTCTTCCCGAGATGGAGCTTCCTGTGTTGCCGGATCGCCTGTCGGTACATCTCGCGAATCTGCTCGATTGAGAGATCACGAATGTGGTCGCGATGAGCGTGTCCGAGTGGTATTCACTCCCGCATTGACTCGTGGATGAAGCTCCGAGCACCCTCGTTCGCAGCCAGACTCTCACGCAGGGCCATACGGCCGGGTCGTCCGCGTTCCATCTCCCCGATCGAGATGTGCTCTTTTGCGGTGAGCCCTAATGACGTACGATGTTCTAACCGGCCGACACACCGAACCAGCGCTGTTGCCACCGATACACTATGACGCCGAGAAGGCGCGGTCGTCGATACGGAAATTGGATTCCCGTGGCGAGGTCGTACTGTTGTCCGGACATGGTGAGCCCTGGGAGGGCCACATGAGGACCGTCGGGTAACAGCTGGCTCGGCGGGGGAATAACAAAGTCCGTTCGCCGCGAAGTGGACAGGGAACACAAGAGGGGGCTCGGAAGAATTCCTCCGTGCTTCAACACCAGTCCGATGAATCCAATCGAGAGAGGAAAGATTACGCTCGACGTGTGGCGGGCCAGAAGAGCGACCCGTGCAGAGGTAGAGACTCGGCAGCGACGACGGCTCGCTGAAATGCTCTCGTTCGTCCGGCGACAGTCACGGTTCTATAAGCAACACTACGCCGACGTGCCCGAGGGCAGTACCGACCTCATACAATACCCGCCGGTGACGAAGCCGATGTTGGTGGAACACTTCGACGACGTCGTCACGGACACAGCAATAACCAAAGCCGAGATCGACACGTTCGTCGCCGACGAGACGAAGATCGGCGAGCGCTTCCTCGGAAAGTATCCGGTTTGGACAACTTCTGGGACGACCGGGAAACCAGGGGTGTTCGTCCAGGATGAGACCGCATGGACCATTTCAGACGTGCTAGGTGATCGGTGGATCGTGCCCGCAATAGCCGGAATTTCGTCACTGTCCCGACTCTTCACACAGAATCTCCGCATCGGACTCGTCGCGGTTTCGGGCGGTCATTTCGCCGGTGCGGCCGGTCTCGAGATGATGCGTCGAGAATCCGTCTATGGAGAGCGTCGCCTTCGACTCTTTTCGCCGAAGAGCCCGATCGACGACCTGATCTCCGATCTGAACCAGTACCAACCCGCCATCCTCGAAGGCTACTCGACCGTCTTCGTCGAGCTGGCGCGAGCCCAGCAAGACGGACGTCTCGACATCAGCCCAGCACTCGTTCTCCCCACGGCAGAACCCATCTCTGAGACCCAA
This sequence comes from Haladaptatus sp. W1, assembly GCF_001723155.1. NCBI lineage: Archaea > Methanobacteriati > Methanobacteriota > Halobacteria > Halobacteriales > Haladaptataceae > Haladaptatus > Haladaptatus sp. W1. The sequence goes on along the minus strand of NZ_MEIH01000101.1, from coordinate 577 downwards.
AAGCGAATGCTCCGGGACACCTTCGATTGTGTGGTCCGAGAACTCTATGGGGCGACGGAATTCGTTCCGATTGCCGTCGAGTGCGAACACGGGAACCTCCACGCCAATACAGACTGGGTTGTGGTCGAACCGGTCGATGAGGACTATCAGCCGGTCGAACCTGGGACGCCGTCGGACACCGTCCTCATAACGAGCCTCTCGAATCGAGTGCAACCGATCGTTCGGTACGATCTCGGGGATAGCATCACGATGTACGAAGAACGGTGTCCATGCGGGAGCGCATTCCCCATCATGGAGGTCGGCGGACGGCAAGGAGACGTCCTCCAGTTCGAAACCGACGAGGGAGAGGAGGTGCCGATTTTCCCACTCGCACTCTCAAGCGTCGTCGAAGAAGTTCCGGGTATCCATCGAACCCAGATTATCCGCACAGCCCCTGCAACACTTCAGGTTCGCTTTGATGTTACCCCTGATGCAACCGAGGAGGAGGTCTGGAAACATATCGAGCGGGAGCTCCAGTCGTTCCTTCGTGCTCACGGGATTAACCACATAACCATCGAAGCAGTATCTGAACCTCCAC
>NZ_MEIH01000100.1:0-1128 GCF_001723155.1 Haladaptatus sp. W1 | reverse complement strand
CCACTAGAGATGACATCATTCGTTCTTGCCGCCGGATTCACCGGGTGGATCGCGGATCTGTTCACCTGGCTCATGACGAAGCTCATGGGCTTTGTTGGACTGTTGATGTCCGGTGGCGTGTACACGTTCTTGGTCTTCGATAGCCCCTATACCGATCCGCAGTACCTCCAGGCGTTTGACCACCTGTTGGGTATTTTTCCACAGTTGCTCGTGGTCGTGGTGATGGCTGGCTTTGCCTCACAGCCATTTTCAAAGAAAGCCGACGTGGATAGTGTCATCCTGGTTTGGAAGGCACTCAAGGCGATTATCTTTGTCGCCGTTGGTCGCCAGCTCATGCACTTCGGTCTGCTGCTCGTGAACGCCGTTATTGCCTACATTTACCCCGAGAGCTATGGCGCGTTCGGGACGCAAGTGGGACGTACTCGTCGGTTTCCGCGTAGAACGCGTCGTCGGACGCGATCGGGCCGACGTGAACGTCCTCGTCGTTCGATTCCGCGGAATCGACCAGCGCCGAGAGGACGTGATAGTCCGGCACCGCCGGGTAGGTGTCCTCCTCGTAGCGACGGGTCGTCCCTCGTCTTTCGCCGCGCCCGTGGCGACGACCATATCGCCGATTTCGATGTCCGTCTGGAGCGCACCCGTCGTCCCGACGCGGATGACGGTTTCGACGCCGACGGCGTGCATCTCCTCGATGGCGATGGTCGCCGACGACAGCCGATTCCGGTCGAACAGATGGTCAGCGGCGTCCCCTCGTACTCCGCGTTGACGACCTTGTACTCGCGGTTCTCGGAGACGACCTCCGAGGAGTCACACTGCGCCGCGATTCGGTCCACGCGCCCGGGTCGCCGGGAATCAGCGCGATGTCGTTCAGGTCGCCCTCGTCAACGAGTAGGTGCGGTTGCATTGCCATGGACGAGGAGTTTTGGGGTGAGGTAGAAAAGATTAGCTGTAGCGCGTCAGGATGTCGTGTTCCTCGCGGATGAGTTCGCCGATACCGTGTTTCATCACTGCTTTTCCGAGCGAGGTGGCGACGTAGTACGAGTACAGACCGTCAGCACCGCGCTCCTTTCGTTTCCGGTTCGCCACCAATCCGACGTCCACGAGTTCGTCCAGATGGTAGTGAAGCGA
>NZ_MEIH01000099.1:0-5264 GCF_001723155.1 Haladaptatus sp. W1 | reverse complement strand
GGCGTAGGATTCGCCGGGGCCGTGGAGGAGGTGGATGCCGTCGAGGTCGCCGAACAGGTGGGAACCCACGGTCCACGGGTCGGTCGGGCCGTGTCGTTCCAGCATGTCGGTGACGTCACCGGCGCGGTCGCGGTGGTGGTCCCGAATCTTGCGGGCGCGCTCCGTCGGTTCGAGCGGGTCGCCGTGGCCGGGCCAGGCGCGGTCGTAGGACTCCCCGACGACGTGCGACAGCGTATCGAGGTACGCCGCAAGCGGGTTTTCGAGGCGGACGTCCGCGCCGCCGACGTTGGGTGTGTAGTTTTCGAGGAGGGAGTCGCCACAGAAGAGTTCGCGGCCGGAGTCGCCGTCGAAGGCGGACCCCGCGAGACCGGCGGTGTGGCCGGGGAGGTGGACGGCTTCGAGTTCGACGTCGCCGCAGTCGAAGCGGTCGCCCGCGGAAAACGGTTCGACGGTCGGTTCGGGACCGTCGAGGCGACCGATTTTCCGCGCGTGCTGGAACACCAGGTCCTGGATGTGCTCGGGAGGCCCCACTCGTCGAGGAGGCGCTGTTGGCGGGTTTCGATGGCGTCCCACGCCGACTCGTCTTGGGCGACGAGCGCCGCGTCGTCCTCGTGGACGAAGACGGTGGCGTCGCTTCGCGCTTGGACGGTTCCCGCGAGTCCGGCGTGGTCGGTGTGCCAATGGGTGACGAGCACGCGGTCCACGTCGCCGACCGAACAGCCGTAGTCGGCCAATCCCGACTCTAGTGAATCGAGCGTTTCGGACTTTCGCACGCTCGTGTCGATGAGTGTCGAAGGCCGTCAAGGATGCCAAGAAACTCTGCGAGGACGCCGCTGGCGGTGTCGCCGTCGGTAAGACGGCGCACCGCCAGTGTGTAGCGTTTGTTCTTCACACGCGCGTAGAGTGTGGCGTAGGCGTGGAACGCGGTGGTTCCACGCTTCGCTTGCGAGTGATAGAGACCGTCCGTGTCGTCTTCGTCGCCATAATAGGGCCGCAGGTGGAGGTCAGCGACGACCTCCACCTGCTCGGGGAGTACATCGAGAACGTCCTTCTGGAGGAGTATGTTGCCAACTTGTTCGAGCGTCTCAAGGTCGAACTTGGTGCGAAGATGGTAGAGAACTGAATTTTCGTGAGGCGCATCTTTGCTGTTCTCACAGAGCGTAGAGACCGAGGTCCCGTCGGCGCACGCGCCGACGAGGACCTCGTAAATGCCTTCAGCGTCGAGTTTGGCGTTTTCAGCGAAGGAGAGAGCAACTTCCTCGTCAAGAGAGTTGACGAGGAAGTTAAGGACCTGGTCCTCGTGGATTTCATTGTCTGCTTGCTTGGTTTTAGACACACCTTCTGCAAGCAGACGTCTCAACTAACCGGCTTTGTGATGTACTGATATTGTCTTTATTCGGTTCTCTATTTCTCTTTCAACCCTCTTCGTCAATTCCTTTTCATTGATTTCTTCAGTTTGTTCCCTTATTGACTCTTGAACATCGTTCTTTTTTGGCGGTAGGCAGTAATTCAATTCTAACGAACGCTCACATTCACCACAAAATTTCTCGAGTGTATGTCTATCAAATAATCCTGGGGCTTTACCTGTGGCGTTCATTGCTAGTAACTCCTCCTGAAGCTTCTCCCTATGGGAAACCTCGGTGAGGAACTGAGATTCTAACTTTACAGCGACTACATGCAAAAATCGCCCTGCAATGTAACCTCCTGTTAAGAGAGGGAGTAATAAAGTGACTAAACCAGCCGGCTCATCTTGAGGTAGGAAAAAATATAGTCCCGAAAGGAAGAGAACTCCTGGAAGTAACACACTGAAGAAGTCATAAAGGTCAAATTGACGTGTAGTAATGGCCATTCTTGGGTCTTTATTCTATAGACACCTGTATGAGGTTTTTGCTTCTTTATATAGTAACCATGAGAATCGGTACTATAATATGCCCCTCGGTTGTACTCCGCATAAGATGAGCACAGAACCCGCCACTATAAGTGATAAATCGCCGTCAGGACTAGAGGCTGTGTTCAGTATCGTTACTGGCGGGTTTGAGTATCTCTTCCTTCTAATCCTTATAGCTCTAGTAGTGTCAGCCACCGGACTAATAAAACAGAATATACTTTGGCTACTGTTCATCCCGTCGATAGTTGCAATCTTCATTTCTGCGATTGAATGGTTTGACTGGATTTGAGTAGCTCAGATCAGAGCTTCAATTCCATCACGATCTACGCTTCTGGATGCACGTATTCCCAGTCAAGATTGACTGAGCGAACCCATTCGTGGTGCGCCCTGTAATCCACAGTGGGTCATCGGCATTCAAGACGGTTGGAACCAGGTAACCAGTGAGCCCCTCCTATGGAATTGAATCGGGCGATAGGTCGGCTCGATGAATATCTGGATTTCAGCAGGAGTAAGTGCATCAAGAATCGACTGAACGCTAGACTCGGTGACGTTTGTGGTGCCACCAATAATAATTGCATCTGTCCCCATCTCAGCGATTGCTGCGTAGGCATCCCCCTTGTGCAGTGCTTTATTTGGGTCAATCTTCGTGACGTGATCCCACTGTACCCCCGCAGCCGCCATAGCTCACCGTAACGCAATGACACGCAAACCGCTTTCCCTCTCTACTCAAGACAGTCTCAAAGTACTTTTGACAACAATCGAAATGGCATTCTATTGGCTTGAGAAGTGTGAAGGTAGATCAGTCGGATAGCTTTTTTCTATGAGTGGACTACTCTCGAGGGAAATCTTGTGCAATTCCCTCAAGGAGTTCTAGTATCTCGACGCGATTGAACTTTCTGGCGTAGAGATCCATAACGCTACGAGCTTTGCCGTGCGTCTCCTCAAAATCAAGGGCCAAACAGAGTGTCACCAGTATGTACTCCTCGTACCGCTCAAGCACGAACTCCCACGAGCTTGACAAGGGTATCAACCTAAGTAGCTTCTCCAGGAGTTCAATCGAGTCCTCTCGCCGTAACAACGCCATGCTCGCGATCCCCCTCAGAAGCCAGGGCCAAGCAAACAGATCTTCACGAGCCAACAGGATAGAGTCATGCCATAGGTCTAATGGGGCTTCGAGATCTCTGTAATTAAGCAGGAAGTATGTTGCGCGGGGACTCGCAGTAAACTGGTCTGAGAAGAACTGACCAACGAATTCTGCAGTATCTTGGTGGTTTATTGCCCATTCTCTGGTAACTAGGACTATTTCATCATCACCGCTCCGCCATATCTTACAGCTCTCAAGTTCGACTCGGTCGAGAAGTTCCTCATCGATTGGCCAGTTGGACTCGAACTCCGACTGAAGTATCGATATTGCTTTAACCAGGTGCGACACTTCAGTCCAGTGGTCGTTGACTATCTGTCCATCGAATCCCTGTACTCGCCACTCCCAGATGTCAACAGCCTTCCTCCAATTGAGGTTACGGCTCCACTCATCGTTTGCTAAGTTTTTCAGTGCGATTGCAATGTCCGATTCGATACTATTTCCTGACGTGGCCTCCGATGGCAACGCATAGAGTGTCCTGATCAGGCTTTGCTCGTCGTCGACACGGTCGTCCGTTTGAAGATAGAGGATGATCACCTGACGACAGAGCGTCGAGAATCGAGAACCAAAGTTGGTAATATAGTTGATAAGTAATGCATAGCCGTCAAGTAGTGTCGAAAGCTCATTGTCGTTGAATCGAACATCGAGCAGCAGGTCCTCGTTCATCGAGGAGACAAACCCATCAAAGATACTCACGACGTTATCCTTGCGTCCTTCTTGAAGAAGACGATTAGCTGATACCAAAATTTCCTTTACATACTGCTCTGCTGGGAGAAAAGTCTCGGTGAGTTCCTCTACGAGGGTCCTCGCCCCCCACACCCCGACAACGTCCAAGATTGGTACAATCTCCAAGTCCTGATATGGATTTCGATAGGATTCTTGACCGCTGTTAAGTTGCAAGCCAGCGACTCTCTCACTTACTGGTAAACTGGACACTCGATCCTCGATTGACAGTGAGTCATCTTCAGTATCCATGCGCTTTGCAAGTCGGACAAACGCTTCGACCGCTTGTGGAGGGACGTCCTTCCGAAGAATTGGTTCGGCACCTCGCCAGTCGTAGCCGACGGTATCGGCTTCGTCTAGCGTTTGGACATCGTATGCAGCCGCGATATCGAGTAACAGTTCTCGAGCAGCGGTCATATCTGACTGTGGGGCGACCTCCTTCCAATCGTTGAGTGTTCTCAGGGTATCTATGATTCCGGACGCCACCGCAGTGTTTTCAAATGACGTTTGGTCCAAGATACTCCGACATGCCTCGATGAGCTTCCCGAACACAGGGGGTTCGCTCAGCGCTTCCGGAGTGCGTCCAGCATATCTCTCGAGAATTCGGAGCAGGAGGAACTCGGATTCGGGAACTAAAGCTGGCAGTACTGGAAAGTACTTTTCAGAGTCTGTCTCGAGGAGTTGAGAGATTTGAGTTATAACTGCGCTCAGTTCCTCCGTACTCGCATTGCTGTCGAGTGCCGCACAGTAAGATACGATCTCTTCCGGTGACTCCGAGGTGAAGAGCGGTGATGAGTCGTGTCTTGCTATCTCTGTCTCGATAAGAGATTCTTCTGCGGATTCATGGGTCTCTTCATCAGATTCGGCATTAACTACGGTCAATGTCTCGAGGACGCCATCGACAGACTCTGCAGTCAAGATCGCTTGCCGAGTTGTCTCGGCCCATCCTTCCTCATCGACGGCCTGATTGAGGAACGTCTCTATCTCCTCGCGTAGGTCGTTCCGCTTATGGTACAGGAGATAGAGGAGTGGGACTGACTCACGTTGAAGTCCTCTATTCGCGTAGTTCTCCAAATCGAGCGCGCAGGCGGCGGCAAGTTCAGGTGTTGCGTCGCGTCTGACCGTCACTAAGTGAAGACCAAGACGCCTGAACAACATTTCGTCATCGGCGCAGTATCGTTGGACGGTGTCTTGCCATGGTGTCCCACTGACCGACTCCAGACCATCGACCCACCGCTCCAGGCAGTCACGGAGATAGATGAACAAGAGTAACCGAACCCTGTCGCCTCTGAGCTCCGCGACTCCGTACGAGGAGGACGAGGCCAGTAGCTCCTCTGTGGTGATTTCCTCGACTCGCCTCTCTGCCGGCCATCCGAGTATCATGTCCACTTCGAGCATTGGGTCAATTGGATACACCAACTCGAGTTCTGTCCGAATTGCTCTTTCGAGAATTTCGACACACCGTTCTGGTTCATGATCACTGAGCGTCGGCAGGTGTGGACCGAGCAACTC
>NZ_MEIH01000098.1:0-13909 GCF_001723155.1 Haladaptatus sp. W1 | reverse complement strand
TTCCGGAGGGTACCGAGCGGGAACCGGGTTTCCTCGGGGCGCAACGCGGTGCCGTTCGACGGCTGAAAGACGAGCGTCGCGTCCTCGACGGTCCGCGCACCGGTGTTTGCGACCCGGCCCGTAACCGCACCCGTGTCGCCGACGCGGACCGTGCTCGTCACGTTCCGGAGTGCGAAAGACGGTTTGCCCTCGGGTCGGATGCCGATGAACAGCGGGTCCGAAACTCGCCGCTGGCCGGTCCTGCTCTCGTACGCGACGCGAACCTGCGCCGTGACGTTGCGCGCGGTGTCCGGGCCGACCTGCAACGGGAATTCGACGTACTTCGTGTCGCCGCGCAACCACTCGCCGACCGAGGTTTGGGCCGTCGTGGCGTTGTTCCCGAACCGGATGCCCGAATCGGTCGAATTGACGACGACGCTGGAATCGAACGCGCCGACCGTTCCGGCGTTCCGAATCGCAAGCGAGAGCGTCCCCGTCCCGCCCGCGCTGGCGTTGACCGTCGTGTTCACGACGCGAAACCGCGGCCGTCGCTCGACCCGAACGGTGACGTACCGGACGACGGTTTCCCGCCCGGACGCCGTGTCGTAGCTGACCCGAACCGGCAGCGTGTACTCCCCCGGCGTCGCCTGTTCGCCGACGCGAATCCGAACCGAAACCGGCCGCTGTGCTCCGGGCGGAACCGTCCCGACCGGAGCGCGGTTCGTCAGCACCCGAACAGGGGCGTTTCGGTCCCCGACTTCGACCGTCGCGGCGTTGACCGGTTCCGTTCCGTCGTTCGTCACGACGAGTTTCAGTTGCGTCTCCTCGCCCGGTGCCAGTCTGTCGTCCGGCGCGAACACGCCGATACCGGACTGCTCCGCGGCCCGTTTGCTCACCACTCCCCCACCAACTAGCGTGGCGCACACGAGAACCGCGGCTACCACACCCCCCACGCGCATACCCACTCTACGATGGTATCTGACAAATCAATGCTGGTGACCAACGCGAGCGGTTGTTCACCCGAAATTCGACAGTCCGACGTTTAGTAGGTTACAGTATGATTTAGTAGTTTTCAGTGTGAAATAGTTCCCACAATCGACTTTTCGGAAGATTCGCTTCGGGAGCGATGCGATTCTCGAACGCCCCGTCAGCGCGCACCGCGGCAGAAAACGGGTTCGTGATACGGACCAAGCGTCCCCGGCGCGTGCGCCAGCAGTCCCGAGGCCATCACGGCCGAGGGCCTGCTTGGTTATCACGCGAGGGATGACTGAGCGAATGCGAAGGAATCGGTTGGGGAGGGTGTGGCCGTCGCGGTGCGGTAGCGGTTTCAGTGACGTCTGTAGTTGCAGTCACGGAAGAGCAGTCACGGAAGAGCAGTCACGGAAGAGCAGTCACAGGAGAGCAGTCACAGAGGAACCAACGACAACTCGTAACGAGCGGGCGGGAGCGTTCGAGGACGAACCTCCCTGTCGTCGTTCCGAGAACGAAACCGAACCCGTCTCAAAAGAGTCGCCTCACTTCCGGATTCCGCCTCACCACCGGATGATGTTGGATTCCAAGTCGCGGGGGAAGTAGGTCAGCATCTCCGTACCGGTTTCGGTGACGGCGACGGTATCCGAGTGACGGTAGCCGTACGTATCGGTGTACAGGCCGGGTTCGATGGTGTAAACGTGGCCGGGTTCCATCTCGGCGTCGCCCTCGTCCACGTGGTCCGACCAGCCGCGGTCGATGTACGGCGGTTCGTGGCCGCCCATGCCGATGTTGTGACCGACGTGGTGCTGGGCGAGGTCGGCGACGCCCTGCTCCTCGAAGTAGTCGGACACGAGTTCGTCAACGTATGACAGCGGGACGCCGGGCCCGAGGGCGTCGATGGCGATGGTCTGGGATTCGAGCATCAACTCGAAGTAGTGTTCCTGTTCGTCGGTCGGGTCGCCGACGAACATCGTCCGCTCCAGTTCGGAGTGATAGCCATCGACGTTCGCGGCGGCACCCGTGATGAGCACGTCGCCCTCCTCGATTCGGCGGTTCGCGGTGTGGCCGTGGGGAAGCGCGGTCTGCGGACCGGTGATGTAGCCCGCGAAGGCCGGGCCGTCCCCGCGCGTTCGGGGGACGTACTGGTCCCCGAGCGTGTCGAGCATGGCGCGGGAGGCGTCCGTCGATGCCCGCTGGCTGACGGTCGCGGGATGAGCGCCCGGTTCGGTGTAGTCCGCGAGGTACTGATGGGCGAGGTTGCCCCACTTGGCGGACTCGCGGATGCAGTCGATTTCGGCGTCGGACTTTGTCCAGCGCATTCGGTCCACCCAGCTCTGTATTTCGACGCCGACGAACTCCGAGAGCGCGGGGCCGTCGTAGCCCATGACGCCCGGCGCGCCGTCGGCGTCCGCCACGACCGACTCGGCGTCGAGTTCCGAGAGCATCTCGGCGGCCACGGCAATGGGTTTGCCGCCGGGATAATCGAAGTAGTGGTGTACCGCGTCGATACGAGGGTTGGGTTGCACGCGCTCGACTTCGAGACGCGGCACGGTGATTTCGACGCGCTCGTCCGTGACGGCGAGAACGACCGGGCGCTCGGTCTGAATGTGGTCGAAGCCGGTGAGGTATTCGATGCTCGTCGCGCCGAACCAGACGCCGGCGTCCGCGCCGCTGTCGCGTATCTTCTCGCGGACGGCGGCGAGACGGGTTTCGAACTCGGACTCGGGTAGCCGTGTCGACATGGCAGTTCGTTCACGGGAGCGGTGTAAAAGCGTTGACCTGCCGGAAAGGCGTCCTAAATCGGACCGACCCATGGAAACGCTTCGTTTCCGTTCCGGTATCGTCGGCCTAGCCCCGTTTCAGGGAGGACGATTTACCATCCGGGATAGCTGCGTATGTCGAACGATTCCGTCCGAGCTCGCACCGAGACTGAGTAAACGCCGTAAATCCCACTCACAGGCCGCAAAACGAACGATAAACGAGCTGCACCCGAACTGTATTACGGGATTTTCTTCTTCAATTATATAAGATATACCCGACATCTAATCGAAGATTTTCAATTATTCGTAGTTATTGAACCCCACGGAGCATACGGCTTCGACCCCGCTCGTCGAATGGTAAACGAGTTTCGTGGCGAGTGCTCACTCGTTTGACGTAGGCCACGTAAAGTCGGAACGTAGTCAGCTTCCTCGATTGAACGCCGGAAGACACTCCCACACCTACTCGCTACGCTTTACGGGAAGTGATTTCCAGGCTCAAATCTGCTCGGTCGAATTTGTAGAACAAATCCGCCCTCCCCGATTTGAACGGGGGACAAGTCGATCTACAGTCGACTGCTCTACCAATCTGAGCTAAGGGCGGGCACGCACTTTCACCTATCCCGGTCACGGACTTAAGAATTATTATTCTGGCTGGCGTTCTTTCCAGACGGAAAGGTTCAAGTATGATAGACCCAGTGTTTCGGGAAACAGACGAATTCGGGTGAAAAACATGAGTAAAATTACATTCCGGGCGGACGACGACCTCGTGGAAGGCATCGAATCGCTCGACGCCTCGAAGAGCGAGGTGATGCGCGAGGCGCTCCGGGCCTATTTGGAAACACCCGACACGAACGACGAGAGGAGTCTCGACGCCGTCGTGGCCGAGCGCGTCGATGAACTCGTCGACCGACGGCTCGCCGAGACGACCGCCCGAACGAACGAAACCGGACGGGACATCAACGTCAACGTCACCCTCGACGGCGCGGGGGCGGTGCACACGCACGAAGATGCCCGGACGCAAACGCAGGGCGACCGAACGCGAACGGACGAACCGACGCGTCGGACAACCGCCGACGCGAAGCAGACGGAAAACAGCTGCCACCAGTGCGGCGAGCAACTCGACTCCGGACACGTCTACTGTCCGAACTGCGGCGAGAAAGCGACTCACCGCGTGTTCTGTGACTGCGGCGACGAACTCAGGTCCGACTGGGCGTTCTGCCCCGGCTGTGGGCGACGAACGCCGTCGGCAGACGTTTTAGACTCGTCGTAAAACGATTGTTTTACAGCCGCCGTTAATTATATATGCTGTGGGTATGTGGATACTTCTACGTAAGACGATTGTCTTACGCCATCCCGAAAACGGCCGATGCCGGGTGTCTCGGCCGCTGTAATGGCGTAAGACGGACAAAATAAAAACACTGCGTGTCGTCTTACCAAACAAGGGGAACCTACTATGGAGCGCGTGACACTACGAATCCCAAAGCAGCAAATCGAAGAAGTCGAACAGATGGTCGAAACCGGCGAGTTCCCGAATCGGAGCGAAGCGATTCGGGCCGCGGTTCGAGACATGCTCAACGAGCATGACGAAGCCGCTGAGACCACGAACAAGCGCACGTGGGCGAAGGTATAAGCGATGCAGGATATCGTTCAAGAAGCGCTGGAAAACGCCGAAAGCGAACAGCGCGAGATGGAGGCGGCGACGGCAGACGACGAGTTCGGCGACCCGCGAATCGTCATCGTCGGCTGTGGTGGTGCGGGCAACAACACCATCAACCGCCTGTACAACATCGGCGTCGACGGGGCCGACACGGTTGCCATCAACACGGACAAACAGCACTTGAAGATGATCGAAGCCGACACGAAAATCCTCGTCGGCAAATCCCTCACGTCCGGTCTCGGCGCGGGCGGCGACCCCTCGATGGGCGAGCGCGCGACCGAAATGGCGCAGGGAACGGTCAAGGAAGTGCTCGGCGACGCGGACCTCGTGTTCGTGACCGCGGGCATGGGCGGCGGAACCGGGACCGGCGCGGCACCCGTCGTCGCCAAAATCGCCAAAGAGCAGGGTGCGATCGTCGTCGGAATGGTCTCCACGCCGTTCAACGTCGAGCGTGCCCGCACGGTGAAAGCCGAGGAAGGACTGGAGAAGCTCCGTAACGAAGCGGACTCCATCATCGTCCTCGACAACAACCGCCTGCTCGATTACGTCCCGAACCTGCCCATCGGCAAGGCGTTCTCGGTCATGGACCAGATCATCGCTGAGACCGTCAAGGGCATCTCGGAGACGATTACCCAACCGTCGCTCATCAACCTCGACTACGCCGACATGTCCACCATCATGAATCAGGGCGGCGTCGCCGTGATGCTCGTCGGCGAGACGCAGGACAAGAACAAGAGCGAAGAAGTGGTCCGCGACGCGATGAACCACCCGCTTCTCGACGTGGATTACCGTGGGGCATCCGGCGGTCTCGTCCACATCACGGGCGGTCCCGACTTGACGCTCAAAGAGGCCGAAGGAATCGCGGGCAACATCACGGAACGCCTCGAAGCCAACGCCAACGTCATATGGGGCGCGCGGATTCAGGAGAACTACAAGAACAAGGTTCGCGTCATGGCCATCATGACCGGCGTCAAGAGCGCGCAGGTGCTCGGCCCGACGACGCAGAAGCAGGCCGACCGCTCCCGACAGAAGATGCGCGACGTGGACGCACAGTCCTACGACGCGAGCAACAGAGCCGAACAGAGTAGCGGTACGTTCGGTGCCCAGAGCGACGGCGGCCGGAGCGAACTGGAGAAAAACAACGGTCTCGACGTCATCCGGTAATCTACCGTTCTTGTCTTCCGCTCGCGACTACCGTTCTTGTCTTCCGCTTTTTCGTATCCCTGCCTCATTCCAGCGCGACCAACTGGTATGTCTCTTCGCCGGTTTGTGCGACGACGTAGAGCGCGCCGTCGTTCAGCACGGGACCGAACCTGACGGGACCGTGAAACGACTTCTCGAACCGCCGCGCCGGTCCGTCTCCCGAGAGCAACCCGGACGACGGCGTGGGGTCGAAGGCGAACAGTTTCTCCCCGCCGACGAAGAGCGTATCGCGGACGAGGGCCGGAGCGGTCCGACGCCAGTCGCCCGTGTCTTCCGTCCACAGTTGCTCGCCGGTTGCCGGGTCGATGGCGTGTAGCCCTTTCGTCCCGGCGGCGTAGAGGTTTGCTTTCACCGCGAGTCCGCCGTTCGCCCACCCGGTTTCGACGCTCCAATCGATGTCCAACCGCGGTTCGTTCTCGGTTCTAATGCCGTAGGTCTTCCCGTCGAGGCAGTTGACGTAGATGCCGTCGGTGTCGATGGTCGGCGGCGCTTGGGGTTGCGAGGGGAGATTCCACTCGCCCCACCCGGTTCCGTCTGTGCCGAGCACGTATATCTTTCCGGCCTCGGTCGCCAGCGTGACACCCCGGAAACCACACGGCGACGAGCCGAGGAGGGTGCCGAACAGACGGCGCGACCAATCTGTCTCGCCCGTTTTCGAATCGACGCGATACACCATCTCGCCGACCGGAACGTACAGCCGGTCCCCGCCGTACGTCGATGGTGCCGCCACGGTTCCGTCGGCGTCGAACGTCCGTTCCCATTTCGTCGTCCCGGTTTTCGCGTCGAGCGCGCGAAGCCGATTGCTCGCCCCGACGTACACCGTCCCGTCGCGGACGAGCGGCGCGGTTTCGGCTTCGTCCTCGTCGGTGGCCCACAGCATCGACCCGTCCCGTGCGTCGTACACTTCGAGCCGGTTCGGAACCGGGAGGAACACTCGTCCGTTGGACGCCACCGGACCGTGAAACAGCAGTTGTGGAGCATCGACGCGCCAGCGCTCGGTGACGCCATCGACGGGGGCGTTCCCGTCCGCGACGGTGCGCGTGTTGCAGGCGTTACAGCCGAAACTCGACCACTCGCCGTTCGCGCCGTAGATGTGTTCTTCGGGGTCGGGCGATTCGTCCGCGCCCGCTTTCGGCGGGTCGTCGGCCTTCGTCGCACAACCGGCGAGCACGGCCGTCGCACCGAGGGCGAGAAACCGTCGTCGGGAGGGCATGCCTGCCGTGTCGAATTACCGAGTAATAAGTTTTCTTCGCTGTCGTGAGTTTCGTGAACCGAACGACGCCTCCGCCCTACGCCGCGTGAATTGCGTCCACGAGCGAGCACTTCCGACACACGTCCCGCGTCGTCGCCGCGCCACAGCGTTCGCACTCGTTGAGTTCTCGTTTGCCGTCACCGGCACCGAACTCGTCGGCCGCGAGCTTGGCGAGTTCCTCGTACCCGGCCATGATGGAGTGACGCGTTCCGGGGTGATTTTCCTCCAGCGACAGCATCAACTGCTGAATCTCGGCGCGGTAGGCCTCGCTGGAGTGGGGACACTCCGTGATGTGCGCGGGAAGGTCTTCGAGGTGCGCGTACAGCGCGACCTCCTTTTCCGGCACGTCGCGGAGGGGTTTCGCCCGGGGGACGAACTCGTCCTGGTCGGACCGCTCGTCGAACCCGGCCAGACTTGCGTCGAAGTGTTTCGCCACTTGAGCGACGTCGCCTTCGAGGAAGTTCATCAGCGCCGTTTCCGCCTCGTCGTCCAGATTGTGCCCGGTGAGGAGTTTGTCCGCGCCGTACTCCTCCGCGTACTTCGAGAGCAGGTCGCGGCGGAAGACGCCACAGTACGCACAGGCGGCCATGTTCTCGGGGTCCTTGCCCACCACGTCGTCCATGCGCAGGTCGAACTCCTCCTCGTAGCTGACGACCTCGTGTCGGATGTCGAGGTCGTCGGTGAGTTCGAGGCAGGCATCCAGACTCTTGTCCCGATAGCCCTCGATACCCTCGTGAATCGTCAGCGCGACGAGTTCGATCCGCGGGTCGTCCGCGAACGTGTCGTGGAGAATTTTCGTGAGCACGACGCTATCTTTCCCGCCCGACAGACCGATGAGCCAGACTTGTGGGTCGTCCGGCGTCGCCGACGCGGGCAACAGGTTATCGTCGCGGATTCGGCGTCGAAGTCGCTTCTCGACCGACCGACAGAAGTGGTCGTCACAGAGATGCAGCCCCGAATAAGCCGCGTGCATGACGGCCTCCCGGTCGCACTTATCGCAGTCCATTACGTGTCGGTTGCGTCGCGGGGCGTTTCACGGTTTCGCTCCGGTATAAATCGGATGGTGCGATAGCAAATAGGGAGGTCACGATATCGGTGCGGCGAATCCGAAGGGCAAAACAAGCAAGAGAGTGCGAAAGAGTGCGAATCAAAACGGTTAGTCAACGCCACAGGAGCGGGTCGGAAGCGAACTCCGACATGGGGTATCGGTCGGTCGAGAGAATCGACCATTGCGGACGGAAGATACCAGACACCGCCCATCCCATCTTACTCCTGGCAACTGATAAGTTGCCGTCGCACGACGATAGTTTCGGGCAACAGTAGTCGATTGCAGCCGATTTAACCCCTGAATAATAATGCGGCGAGACGGCGGCATGCTGTTCATGGATAAGCCCTTCGACGAGACGCGGCGGAGTTTTCTCACACTGAGCGGTGTTGCTATCGGGGCGACCGGATTCGTGGGGAGCGTGACGTCCGAGACGGGAACGACCACGAATCGAGCGTGGGCGTCGTTTCAGCACGACGCCGGAAACACGGGCACCACCTCGGACGGGACCGACCCAGGCCCGGATGCGTGGATAGAGTGGAGCGAACAGGTGAGCGACCGTCCGCTCCACTCGCCGACCGTCGCGGACGGTATCGTCTACGTCAGCGACGTTTCCGGCGAGATAACGGCGTTCGACACGGACACCCGAGAGACGCGATGAACGGCACGAATCAGAGAGTTGGACTACGCCCCAAGTGTCGTCGGCGACACCGTGTACACCGCCGGGACTGACCTCGTTGCGCTCTCGGCCGCGGACGGCAGCGAACGCTGGCGATTCGACGTCGGTATCGCGGAGTCGTCCCCCGTAACCGCCGCCGACGAAACCCTATTCTTCAAAACCAGCGACGTGAACGGCCAAGGGGCGTGCTGGGCGGTCGATGCCGCGACGGGGACGGAACGCTGGCACGTTCGTCTCCCGACGGGCAAGGACGGCGAAACGCCGAGCGCCGAACACGTACCCCCGGCGGTCGTCGGCGGTGTCGCGTACTTCGCCGACAAGGACGCGGTGTACGCCCTCCGCGCGGAGGACGGCACGCCACGGTGGCAAGCGAGCGTCGATGGGATCATCGACCACGCACCGACCGTTGCGAACGATACCGTCTACGTGTGTGGAGAACGGGCGTTCGCGCTCTCGGCCGACGACGGACGGACGAAATGGAAGACCGACCTCGGCGACTCGGTGCGTTTGAGCCAGTCGCCCGCCGTCACCGACGACGCCGTTGTCGTCACGGACGGCTCTCTGGCACGGATTTGGGCGCTGGCCGCTGACGACGGAGCGATTCGCTGGACGGTCGAAGGAACCGGAGGCTCCGCGGGAACGCCCGTCATCGGGGACGAAACGACCTACGTTCCCATCGCCGACGACGAGGACGGCCTCGTCGCACTCGACCTGCAATCGGGCGATCAACGGTGGTGGGTCCCGATTCGAAATCTCAGTAATTCGTCGCTTCCACCGGCCATCGACGGCACCATCTACGTCACCGATCGAGAGGGATTTCTCTACGCCGTCGCCGAGCCGACGTGGCTCGACTGGCGAGCGAACCAAATCGGGTCGCTCGCGGTCGACGAAAACGTCTACGTTTCGAACGGCCGCGGCCACTTCTCCGCGCTCGACGCCGAAACAGGGTCGAAGCGGTGGCGTGGGGAAGCCGACGAAACCCCCGTCACGGCGAACGGGATGGTCTACGGAACGGATTGGTTGGCCGTCGTCGCCTACACGCCGGACGGAACGGAGCGATGGCGTTTCGACTGTGACGGGAAAATCACGACCGAACCAGTGGTCACGGACGACTCCGTCGTCGTCGCTGGCGACGGCTGGGTAACGGCGCTCGACCCGACCACTGGCACGCACCGCTGGACGAACGACGGGGATTGTGCCGGACTCGGGACGGTCGAAGCGCTGTCCGCCGAAGGAAAAACGGCGTTCGCGGTCGTGGACGGCCGCGTCGTAGCGCTCGATTGCGATGAACGACAGTGGTCGGCCGGGAGCGGCGTTCAAACCATCGCCGTCGGCGACGCGGTGTACACCGGGACCGACCAAAACGAGGTCGTCGCCTACGGTTTCGACGGAACGGAACTGTGGAGCGCGACGCTCGACGACGGCAACCAAGTGACGAGTCTCGTCGCGGATGACGGTCTCTACGCCGTGACGACGGCCGTTACGAGCACCGGAACCGACAGCCGCGAGTGGTTGGTTTCGATCGACGAAGGAACGGTTGACTGGACGTTCCACCCGAAATTCCTCCCGTTCGGGTCGCTCTGTGAACCGGTCGTCGAGGACGAAACGGTCTACGTCGGTGCCAGCGACCGTCGAGTGTACGCCCTCTCGGCGGCGGACGGCACCGAACAGCGGCGATTCGAAACCGGCGGTGTGGTCGAATCGGTCGCGGCCGACGGCGACCGCGTGTACGCGACGGCCGACGAAACCTACGCGTTCCGATAGCGGACGGGCGATTCGGCTACGGTGCGGAACAACGGTTCGGCCCCAATTCGAGTTCGGTTGCTTCCCCCTCGTCGTCGGGTTCGTCCAGTCCGCGATTGACGGCGATGACGGTTTCGTAGTTCGGCGGCTTCTCCGGGACGGTTTCGGTCAGTCGGGCGACGAACTCGTCTTCGGGCAACTGGAGTACGTCGAGTTCACGCCGTAGGTCACCGACCGTCGCCTGAATCGGCTGTCCCGGACTACCGTGTGCGAACCGTCCGTCCTCCGTGACGGTGACGTGGCCCGGCAGGACGACGACGCTGTCCGGCTCGCTCATCAGCACTTTGTGCAGGGAGTCGTACTGCATTTCTGCCCCTTTTCCGGCCCCCTCCTCGCCGAACTCCAGTTCGGTGCGTCCGATGGAATCCACGAACAGGGTATCTCCCGTGAGGACGGCTTCGTCGTTCACGAGATAGCTGGTGATTTCGGAGGTGTGCCCCGGCGTGTAAACGGCTTTGATGTCCGTATCGCCGACGCGAACCACATCGTTCCGTCCGAGAGCGTCGTACTCGTATTCGACGCCGCGTTTCCGAGCGCGCTCGCTGAGATGGTACGGAACGCCGATTTCGTCGGCGAGCCGTCGGCCACCGGAGATGTGGTCGGCGTGGATGTGCGTATCGAGGACGTGCGTGATGTCGTAGCCGCGAGCAGCGGCCGCGTCGCGGAACTCGTCGATGTGACGGCTCACGTCGATGGCCGCCGCCTCGCCGGCGCTTCCGACGAGGTAGCCGAGACAGCCCTTCGCGCGCCGCTGTATCTGGACGATTTCCGCGTCACCGTCCGTCTCTATCGGGACGTGTTCGTACACCTGACTCCATTCCTCCATGCCGCCTTCGACGACCTTCACGTCCTCGAAGCCGTGCTTTTCGAGTTCGTCGACGAAATGGGCCGAAGAAATCCCTTTCGCACAGACGGTGAGAATTTCGTCGTTTCCGTCGAGCATCGACTCGACGGCCGACGCACCGTCCTCCGAAAGCGATTCGTCCGGGCCGAAGGGGAAGTTCACGGCCCCCTGGATGTGCCACGACTCGAAGCTCTCTTCCGGTCGCGTATCGAGGAGGACGAACTCCTCGTCGGCGTCCTGTTTGTCCGCTAATTCCTCCGGAGTGATCGCTTCGACCATATCGGACGGTTCGGCAGCGACGGCGAAAGGAGTGTCGGGCGGTGTGCGAACGAGACGATAGAGAAGAGAGATGTGAGGTGAGGTGAGGTGAGGTGAGGTGAGGTGAGGTGAGGTGAGAACGATGGAAACGGAAACCAAACGGCCGTCACCGAACCTTCGCCGTTCCATCGCACTTATCCACGACAACCCCGAATCAAGCACCGATGGAGCGAAGCGCGGCAATCGAACGCGTCGAGGAGATCGTCGAGACGGTCGAGAACGACACCATGCCGGTTCCCGTCCGCGAGATTTGGGTGTACGGCGACGTGTCCCTCGGACTCGACCCCATCGACAGACTCGACGTGTACGTGACCAAGGACATCCTCCTCCGCGGCGACGACGCCGACCGCGAGACCGAGTTCGTCGAATCGCACGGCGTGAAGGGAATCGGAAAGACGGTCCGTGCGGAGTGGGCCGACGAACATCCCGAACTGATTCGAGCGAGCGAAAACGGCTACACCGCCCCGGAGAAGTGTCTCGCGGCTCACTTGCTTCCGGACGACGAACCGGTTCACCTCGAAGTCTGCAATTCCAGTTTCGAGGACAACGTTACTCAACGCTTGCGCGGCGCGATGGCGCGAGAGGCCTACGAACAAATCCTCGACCCTCGAGGCGTCTGTCTCTGGGTGGATGGGCAACGAAGCGACGAAGCGTTCCGCAAGCTACGGGAGGGGGAGTTCGCCTTCCCGACGCTCCCGGCCGCACTGGAGATGCTCGGCATGGACGAAGAGGAGACGGAAGAAGCGGCACAGGCCGTCGAATCCTACAGTCGGCGACAGGAGGGAACGACGGTTCGCGGCGACGTATTGTAGCAACTGTGCGGGCGAACAGGTGGCACAACCGGTTTCGCGCGAGGGAAGGCCACACACCCGCCTGGACCGCTCGCGCGCCGATGATCAGGTCATGCCGGGGTTGGTCCCGGCACGGTATATAAACCCTCGCTGTGCTCCTCGCGGACCTATCCCTCGAAGCCGTCTTCGAATCTGAAGGTCCCGTTGCGCTGGACGATTTCTCCGTCCACCTCGATGAACGAGTCCTCGCTCATATCGACGATCATATCGACGTGCGTGGCGCTCTCGTTGAGCGGTTGCCCCTCGGGGACGGTCTGCTCGATGGCCTTGCCGACGGCGAGGTGAATCGTATCGCCCATCTTCTCGTCGAAGAGCATGTTGTAGGTGAAGCGGTCGATGTCGCGGTTCATGCCGATGCCGAGTTCGCCGAGTCGCCGTGCGCCCTCGTCGGTGTCGAGCACGCCAGCGAGGACCTCCTCGTTCTTCTCGGCGCTGAAATCGACGACCTCACCGTCTTCGAATTCGAGCCAGACGTTCTCCACGATGCTACCCTGCCGGACGAGTGGTTTGTCGAAGAGCACTTCGCCCTCGACGGAATCGGGGACGGGTGCGGTGAACACTTCCCCGCCGGGGAGATTCTTCTCGCCGTAATCGTTGATGGTCTTCATTCCCGACACGGACATCGTGAGGTCGGTGGTGTCGCCGGAGACGATGCGCACCTCGTCGGCCGAGTCGAGAAGTTCGACCATCTGCTGCTAGTGTTTTCGTTGCTCGTCCCAGTCTTTGTTCACCGCGCCGTAGACGAACTCCTCGTAGGCTTCCGTGCTCATCTCGGCTAACTGGGCGTCGCCCGGCGCGGGGAACTGTGTACCGACCCACCGTTTCCCCATCCCTTCCTGCTGAATCGGGGCGTGTGCACGCGCTTGGGCGGCGACCTTCTCGGTCGGAACGTCGCTCGTCTCCGCCGTGTTCTCGGAACCTTTGATGATGATCACGACGTCGGTTTCCTCCAGCGCCGCCAAGGAGTGGTCGGGGAGGTCGATATCGTCCGCGTCACAGCTTCGAAGGAACGCCCGTTTCGCCCGCGGGCTTCGCATCGAGAGCGACGGTTTCGCGCCGCGCTCCCCGATCTTCTCGTGAAGCGCGACGGCGAGGTCCTCGGCGACGGTCGGTGCCAAAATCTCCACTCTGTCGCCTTTTTCGATGCTCGCGGAGTGGTCAGCGATGACTTCCGCGTGGTCTCGAACTCGTGGGTCCATGTCGGAAAAGAGAGGCGTTGGCGTGAAAATGGTTTCAGTTTAGACCCGACCGGAAGTGACGTAGAACGGAACGACTTCCGCACGTCGGTAGTCGTCGGCCTGCATCTGGTCGACGACGGCGTGGCCCATCTTCCGCCATCCCGCTCGGAGGTCCTCGTACTCGTCGGGCGACAGCGGTCCGACCAGCGTGTCGCGTTTGTCGGTCAGCGCGCCCGCCGTCGCCTTCCGTTTCGCGGCCTCGACGTCGCGGGTCGAATACGGCGGTTCGACCGATTTCGCGTGGTGGTGCGCTCGGGTGGTGATTTCGTCGAGTCCGGCAGTGCGAAAGACCTCGCGCGTGCCGTCCC
>NZ_MEIH01000097.1:0-16578 GCF_001723155.1 Haladaptatus sp. W1 | reverse complement strand
TGGGAGTGAAATCGAGCAACGACCGCGCGACGGCCGTCGCCATTACCGCACTCAAGACGATGGCGATGACGTTCTGCAGATAGTACTCCGCCAGGAGGATTTCCAACGAGAACATGACGCCCGCCAGCGGCGCGTTGAACGTCCCGGCGATACCCGCCGCCGCACCCGCCGCCACCAGCGTCCGGGTGTAGGCGCTTCGGTCCACGTACCGCCCGAAGAAGGACCCCGCCGCGCTCCCGATTTGGACGATGGGACCCTCACGACCCAGCGACCCGCCGCTACCGATTGCGATGGACGAGGCGACCGTCTTGTACACCGAAATCTTCGGGTCGATTTCGCCGCTCCGAACGAGGATGGATTCGAGGACCTTCGGGACGCCGTGGCCCTTCACTTCCGGCGTCGTCAGTTTGATGATGACGCCCACGATGAGGCCGCCGACGGCGGGCAGGAGGAGGAGTCTGACGGGACCGAGCACCGACAGTATCGAAAAGGCGTTCGGAACCGGGACGAGCACGAACTCGACGCTCCCCGGATTGAGCGCCGGGCCGTAGAAGACCTCTTGGACGACCCAGATGGCGAACCGGAAGAACACCGCGCCGAGTCCGGCGATAATCCCGATTGCGAGCGCCAACACCACCATTCGAAGGTCGCTGTCCGCCGGAAGCGACCGGAGGGACGGCGGGGAGAGGGGCGAACGAACCTCCCCTAACATGGACTCGTCGCTCGCCGCCTCCTCGCTCCCGTCCCCTCCACCCATAGAGAGCATCACGACCGGGAGCCGCTACACTCTTGTGGTCGGTTTTACGAAAATCACCCCCCTATCAGCTCTCGGTTACGCCAACGAGACGACTGCATCGAGCGTGATGCGAATCGCGCGCTCGACGTTGTTCTTCGCCTTCTCGGGCAGTTCGTCGTCCTCGGTGTCGGTTCCCTTCTGGGTCCCCTTCACGAGGTTGCCGTCCACGGTGCAGATGGCCCCCGAGCGCATGCCCTTGCGTCGCGCGACGGAGAAGACCGCGGCCGCTTCCATCTCGACTGAGAGGATGTTCGCCTCTTCCCACGACCGGACGTACTCGTCGGTTTCCGCGTAGAACGCGTCGTCGGACGCGATCGGGCCGACGTGAACGTCCTCGTCGTTCGATTCCGCGGAATCGACCAGCGCCGAGAGGACGTGATAGTCCGGCACCGCCGGGTAGGTGTCCTCCTCGTAGCGACGGGTCGTCCCCTCGTCTTTCGCCGCGCCCGTGGCGACGACCATATCGCCGATTTCGATGTCCGTCTGGAGCGCACCCGTCGTCCCGACGCGGATGACGGTTTCGACGCCGACGGCGTGCATCTCCTCGATGGCGATGGTCGCCGACGGACAGCCGATTCCGGTCGAACAGATGGTCAGCGGCGTCCCCTCGTACTCCGCGTTGACGACCTTGTACTCGCGGTTCTCGGAGACGACCTCCGAGGAGTCACACTGCGCCGCGATTCGGTCCACGCGCCCCGGGTCGCCGGGAATCAGCGCGATGTCGTTCAGGTCGCCCTCGTCAACGAGTAGGTGCGGTTGCATTGCCATGGACGAGGAGTTTTGGGGTGAGGTAGAAAAGATTAGCTGTAGCGCGTCAGGATGTCGTGTTCCTCGCGGATGAGTTCGCCGATACCGTGTTTCATCACTGCTTTTCCGAGCGAGGTGGCGACGTAGTACGAGTACAGACCGTCAGCACCGCGCTCCTTTCGTTTCCGGTTCGCCACCAATCCGACGTCCACGAGTTCGTCCAGATGGTAGTGAAGCGAGTTCGATTTGATGTCGAGCGCGTCGGCGAGTTCCGTGGCACTCTGCTCGCCCTCTCGGAGGAGTTCCGCGAGGATTCGATAGCGCGATTCTTCGCCGATTGCACGTTGCATGGCGAGGTAGTCCTCCAAGTCGAGGACGCTGTTTTCGGGGAGTTTGGGGACGTCGTACCGTTCTGCTTTGGACATGGGTGAAGTATGCGAACGTATTTTTCAAGTATCGCTACGCCTTTGATATCTTAGACATCTTAGACCCTACTACGAGATGAATGTTCTTAACGCTTCTTGAGTCAATCATTCCTGAAACCATCGCTATTTATAAGTAGCAAGATTCCGTTCAGTTCGGTAGATGCGAGAAAAGCTCTCAGAACTTCTCGAAAACAACCGCTCAGCGGTCCTCCATCGGCAATTTCTCATCTACGTCATGGGGCCGTACAAATCACATGCCACCGAGGACGCCGAGATGTTCGACTTCCTCGAAACCGTACGTGATGACTTGCGACGAGAGGGCTACAATGCGTTTCTCGCTACCAACCCGGAAATCCCGCTCGATGAGATGGACGCCGGAACACAGAGTCTCGAATTCGCACGGGCTAGCAACGTCGTGTTGTTCGTCGTTCCGAATCACGGGAAAAATCTCGGCGTCGGTATCGAGGTCGGTGCGGTGCTCGAAGACATGAGTGAAAAACAGCGCGAACGGGTGTTGTTTCTACATCAAAAAGGGATGAGCAGTGCGATGATCGGGTCGATTGGCGACCGGTGGGACGCTTCCGTTCGGACATTTGAGGACGAATCGGAATTACTCGACGAAACGCGTCTCTTCATCCGTGATGTGATGCGAAAAGAAGGAAACGGAGAGTTGGAGCCGTTTCCGAGGTCCGATCGGTAGTTCATTCCGGCCTTTCGGACGATTACCGATTCTCGAACGAAACGGAAAACGAGATTCTTCACCGAGCACCGAGTCGAAAATAGACCCGTCTACGGCAGATACCGAACGCTCACCGTTCCGTCCTCGGACCTGACTTCGACGCGGTTCACGCCGAGTCGGGCCGCGCGCGAGAGCGTTCCCTCGTCGTCCAGCACGTCGGCCACGGCGTCTTCGGTTTCCTCCGGCGGAACAGATAGAACGTGAATCTCGCCGATTCCGGCGCGTTCGGTGCGTTCCAAGTCGCCAACCTCCTGTTCGTCGGCGATGTCTCGCTCGTGACTCGTCGGCGGTTCGTCGCTCTCGTGGACCGTGAGGGACCGTCGTTCGTCGATTTCGACGGCGGTCCACGTCACCTCCATCGGGGGTTCGGGTTCGACCGTGGCCTCGATGGCGTCGTCCGCTTCGACGCCGGGGTTGCTCGAAAGGGTGTGTACCTGTCCGTCGTGAACGTCCTTGAGCACCGCCGAGTCGTCTTCGGCGTGGGTGACGAGGAACGTGCTCGTCTTCTCGGTCATGGCAGGTGGTACGTCGCGGTTCCTTTTCCGGGTTGCGCTCCCGTCCGCTACTTGAGGAACCGATGGAGGGCGTAGATGAACAGCGCCGAGACGATGGGCGGGACGAGGCCGGACAGTTGCGGGAGCGAGTAGAGAAAGCTCCCGAGGGCACCGGCGTTCGCCGACTGGTACTGTGCCGGAACGGAGATGATGACCCCGACGTACAGCGAGAGCAGGAAGAGGACGCCCGAGAGCGCGAGAATCGTGTCGTAGCGGGCGTCTTCGCCTTCGTCGCGTCGGTGCCGACGCGCCACGAACAGGACGGGCGCGAACAGCGGTCCGAGGACGAAGAGCGCGATGACGCCGAGGAAGGCGTTCGAGGTCGTCTCCAGCGCGGAGTGACCGAGCGTGAGGTAGAACCAGCGAACCAGTGCGAGGACGAACGCGAACCCGAGGATGACCCCGAGAACGAAGCTGAGAAGGACGTACAGCCGGAAAACGAGCGAGTCGGAGACGCGGAAACTGTAGCGGAACGCGCCAAGCAACCCGGAGTAGTCGTCCTCACCGGCAGTAGCGGCGTCGGTCATCACCCGACACTCGGACTCGCGCGAAGGTAAATGGCGCGACTTCGGGTCGGGAGGACGAACGGGACGACTTCGAGTCGGGAGGACCGACAGTACGATTTCGTGTCGAACGATTTCCGAAGAACGTTTGAAACGGATGGTTCTCTATAGCGGTATGAGCACTGACAACGCCGCCAACTCGTCGGGCGGAGCCGCCAACGAGAGCGCCGAAACCGACGAGCGACACAAGAACGCTCGCCAGAACGTCGTCGCCGTGGACGGCGACGACAACGAACTCGAAATCGTGAACCGTCTCGACGCCCACATGGGCGACGGCATCCGCCATCGAGCGTTCACCGCGCTCATCTTCGACGACGACGACAACATCCTCCTCGCACAGCGTTCGCCGACGAAGCGCCTCTGGGACACCTACTGGGACGGTACCGTCGCGTCTCACCCCGAACCCGGCCAATCCCAAGAGGAGGCCACGCGCCAGCGCCTCGAAGAAGAACTCGGCATCTCGCCCGACCAGTACGACGACCTGCGCGTGACGGATAAGTTCGAGTACAAGCGCTACTACCCGCAGGAGGGCGTCGAACACGAGGTCTGTTCCGTCCTCAAACTCACCCTGAAGGACAAATCGCTCGACCCCGTTGAGGAAGAAGTCGGCGGCGTGATGTGGGTTCCCTACGAGCGCCTGCACGAGAACCCGCGCTGGTACCGTCAGCTTCGCCTGTGTCCGTGGTTCGAAATCGCCATGCGACGCGACTTCGAATAGCCGTCCGATTCGCATTCGATTCGCATTCGATTCGCGTTCCGTTTTTTCGAGTCGTTTTCTCACGTCGTCAGCGATGCCGGTGAGGATACCGTCGAACATCCGTGGTATCGTCTGGCAGAGTATCAAAAGAGCATTATTTCGGCGTGTGAAACCGCTGTGACGAATGAGTCGCGTTCGAGACCTCACGCCCGACGATGCCCGCGAACTGACCGACCTCTACGAGGAGTACGAGTGGTGGGAAGACCGAGAGGTGGACGGGGTTCGAAACGCGCTCTCCGAGACGGAGGTCGCCGTCGGCATCGAGTTCGAGGCTCCGGGGAAGCCCCGTGACGGCGACCTCGTGGCCGCCGCGCGGGTGTTGACCGACTACACGTACTACGCGAACGTCTTCGACGTGATAGTGGCCACCGACCCGCCGCGGCGAAGGGTTCGGTAAGATACTCATGGAAGCCGTCGTGGACCACCCCGACCTACAGAGCGTCGTCGGTCTCTCGCTGCTCTGTCGCCGTGGACTGGTGCCCTACTACGAATCGGTCGGCTTCGAGCTGTTCGACCCCGAGATGGAAGTCCCCGAAGGCGGCGTCGAGACGCTGGTTCGAATGACGTACCGGCAGACCGACTGACGTAGTTGTCACTCCGTCTCGAATCGAAATAGGGGAAAACGCGGCGAAAACGTGCGTCGCTCAGTTCCCGCGGCCCTGCATCTTCTCTTCTTCGGGCAGGTCCACGTTGGCTTCGCCCTTCATGCCCGAGCCGATGTCCTTACTAATCTCGGCGAGGCGCTCCGGGTCATCCCAGTTGTTCGTCGCTTCCACGATGGCGTTGCCCATCAGCACGGGGTCCTCTGCACCGAAGATACCCGACCCGACGAAGATGCCGTCGCAGCCGTGGTGCATCATCAGCGCCGCGTCCGCGGGCGTGGCGATGCCACCCGCCGCGAAGTTGACGACGGGGAGACGGCCCGCTTCGGCGGTTTCGTGGACGAGTTCCGCGGGGGCTTCGAGTTCGCGGGCGAGCATCTCGCGTTCCTCGTGGGTCTTGCCCTGCAGTTCCCGAATCGCGCCCTTGATGGTGCGCTGGTGGTGGACGGCCTGGTTCACGTCGCCCGTACCGGCCTCGCCCTTGGTTCGGATCATCGCCGCGCCCTCGTTGATGCGGCGAAGCGCCTCGCCGAGGTTACGCGCGCCGCAGACGAACGGCGAGGTGAACTCGCGCTTGTCGATGTGGTACTTCTCGTCCGCCGGGGTGAGCACCTCGGACTCGTCTATCATGTCCACGCCGATGGATTCGAGGATTTGGGCCTCGGTCGTGTGACCGATTCGCGCCTTGCCCATCACCGGGATGGACACTTCGTCGATGATCTCCTCGACGTCGGCGGGGTCGGCCATCCGCGCCACGCCGCCGCGCTTTCGGATGTCCGCCGGGACGGCTTCGAGCGCCATGACGGCGACCGCGCCCGCGTCCTCCGCGATGCGAGCCTGTTCTGGGTTCACGACGTCCATGATGACGCCGCCTTTCTGCATGCGGGCGAACCCGCGCTTGACCAGTTCCGTGCCGCGCTTCAGTTCCTCGATGTCGGTTGGCTCTGCCATGCATGCCCCTAACGAAGGGGAGGGTTAAGACGTACCGATTGCGGAACGGCTGATCCGGTGACACGCCAATCGAAGCCTCTTTGCCCCGACAATTCCTCGCCGTGGGTATGACGACCCTCCCGCCGCTTGAGGACCTCCCGTGGTACGTCGCACCGCTTCCCCAATGGCTGGAGGATTTCGGCTTGCGAATGGCCTGGCCCATCGTGATAATCAACCTCGTCGGCACCGCGTTCGGCTTCTGGTACTACGGCTTTCACCCGTACCCGTTTTCCGACCCGCTAATGACGTGGCAGTTCGGCGTCGAACCGGCCGTCATGTGGCCCTTCGTCCCCGACAGTCCGATGGCGACGCTGTTCATCGCGCTGTCGCTCGCCCTGTGGAAACTCGGGCGGAACAACGAGTGGGTGAACATGCTCGCCTTCTTCGGATGCATCAAACTCGGCCTGTGGACGCCGTTCGTGCTGGCCACGTTCTTCTCGGGATTCATCGGCGTCGGCTGGCCGATGTACGCCTTCCTGTTCTGTAGCCACCTCGCCATGGTCGTCGAGGCGTTCCTCATCCACCGCTACAGCGACTTTCCGGTCGGTGCCGTCTTCGTCGCCGTCGTCTGGTACGGCTTCAACGACCTCGTTGACTACTTCGTTCCCATCGTCGGCACGCCCCACCACACCGGCCTCCCGGCCCAACAAATCCTCGCCGCGGGATACAGCCACCCGTCGCCGACCCACGAAATCGCGGCGGCCGGTGCGGTCGTCATCACCCTGCTGGCGACGTTCCTGGCGCTCACGACGCGAGTGGAGAAGTTGGAGGCGGGGACGATAGAAGTAGAGCGATAGGAACGGAACGAGAGAGACGAGATGACGAAAACGAGACGAGAAGTCACGACCAGCGTTCGGTGTTCTCGGGACGTGTCAGTTGGAAACCGGAGGAATCAGTGAGATGGGAGAGAAATCAGTATCGAAACAGCTGTTCTAGTAGTATTCGATAGTATTCAGTAGTATCCAGTATATTTTAGTAGAACACCGTCGAAATTCGTTCCATGCCCATCGACAGAGACGAGTTTCGACACCTGCCGGACGCCGCGCTCGACATTCGACAAGGGACCAACGCCCACCGCGTGATGTCGTTTCTCGCCGTGAACGACCGGCAGGCGTTCACTCGGTCCGAGGTGCGCGACGGCATGGACATACCGGACGGCAGCGTCGGCCCGGTGTTGAGCCAGTTGGCCGACGACGAACTGGTCGAACACCGCGGACAGTACTGGACGCTCGCGACGGAACAGTTGGAGGCGGCGGGCGAAGAGGGATTCCTCGACGACCTCCGCGAGCAGTGGAAGGAGTACCTGTAGAAGGAAAATCGACCGACGAAGCTGTCCTACGCGTCCCCGTTCGTGTGTGCCCGCACCCACAGTTCCCCGATTCGTGAGAGTCGGGTGCGGTAGGATTTGCCCTCCTCTTCCTGTTCGATGTAGCCCTTTCCGCCCGGTCCGAGGCGGTCAACGTTGTAGATGACCTTCGAGCGGAAGCTGTCGGTGTACTCCTCGTTCAGGTCGCGGGCCAAGGTCTGGGCGAGTTCGCTCACGCTCTCGAACTGGCCGTGGTCGCCGAGCGTGAACAGGATGAGTTCCTCGAACGGCTTGACGTTCGAGAACGAGGCGACCGGCAGTTCCACGATGTGTCCCGAGCCGACGCGCTTCGCACCGATGGTCGTCCCGCGCTCGTCGAACTCCGAGAGCAGGTCGCGGGCGCGTTCGAGGTGGGTTTCGATGCTCCCTTCGTCCACCTCGCCGTTCAAGACGGATTCGAGCAAGTCGGTCTCCCCGCGGAGTTCCTCGGCGAGTTCCGTCTCCAGATACTTCTCCGGGGCGGTGTAGTAGGTGTGAATCCGCTCGCGGTCCTCCTGCCGTTCGACCATGATGGAGTGGGCGGCGGTGGCGAACGCGAAGCTGACCGTTCGGGGCATGGCGCTGACGTTCACCCACACCTCGCCGCCGCCGTCGAGTTCGGCGTTGATGCGGTCGTAGGCCTGCTCGAACGCGGTGTCGTAGTCGTACACGTCCTCGATGACCACGCGCTCGGTTTCCGCGCCGAGCAGGTTCTCGAAGTCCTTGCCGAGTTTGCGAGAGAGGTTCCGCGAGTATTCGACGTTGGCCTCGCTGCCCACCGCGCCCTCCAAGAGGATGACGCGGTCCACGTCGAGTTGGTCGCGCACGAGCGGCGCGATGAGCCGGTCGTAATCGAACCCGACCGGGACGATGTGTGTCTGCATGGGCGGGGATTCTCGGGAAACGGGTTTAAAGTCGTCGTCAACGCGTTTGGGGGATGCGTGGGAGATTTTTCGAAATCGCTACCTACTCGGTACGACGAGAGGTTCCCGCTGAGGTTGCGACGGCAACGACTACGATGAAAGTCTCGAAAGCCCCCATCCGGTCGCTACGAGTTGAACATGAGTCTGGATGAGACGACAACGAAATCACCGAGGAGACGTTTTCGAAAGCCTCCGTCCGGTCGCGGTCGCTGTGCGGGATATTCGTGCTCTCCGCACAGCCCGCACGAATACTGGCCCGCACAGCAGACCACGTAAACGCGACCGGGCGGCCCCTTTCAGTCCTCCCACAACACCGCACCGCGACAACCACGTCCTCCCCAACCGATTGCGCTCCTCACTTCGTTCCGGTGCTCATCCCTCGCGTGATAACTAACAGGCCCTCGGACGTGAAGTCCTCGGGCCTGCTGGCGCACGCGCCGGGGTGGAAAGCCCAGTTTCGTGTACCCGACTTGTCGCTGTGGCGCGCGCTGGCGGGACGGCGAGGACAGCGAGGTTTCTTCGAAACGTCGAAAGTGAGCGGCGTCGCCGCGAACCATCTCGTCCGAGCCGTCTCGCTGAAACGTGCGAGGGATGAGCGAAGCGAATCGGCTGGGGAGGGGGTGGCCGATGCGGTGCTGTTTGTGTGGGTGGATTGAAAGGAGCCGCCCGGTCGCGCTTGCGTGGTTGGTGTGCGGGCAACTATTCTGGCCGAACGTGGCGGAGAGGCCAGAATATCCCGCACAGCGGTCACATGAACGGACGTGAATGTGACCACAAAAGTCGCACACCCGCGAACGAAGTGAGCAGGAACGTCTTCCGACGACCGCGAGCGGGCGGGGGCTTTCTGGAACTTCAAAACCCCGCTATCGTCGTCCGAGTCGAAACCAAAACGAGAGCGACGTGCGGAAACCGGTGAAACAGAATTCACGGACGTGCGCCGAGAAAAACGAATTTCTGCTAGTCGGCGTGGAGGTCGAAGTAGAGGTCCGTCTCCTCGCTCGGAGCGGCCGCGGTCAGAGCGGAAACCGAGACGGTCAGCACGAGTCCGAGGAGCATGCCGACGATGGACGCGAGCCACCCGCCGTAGGTGTCCGGCACGAACGGCAGGAACACGCTGGCGAGGTAGAATACTTGACTGCCGAGAAGTCCGGCGAACATCCCAGTTCGCGTCACCCGCTTCCAGTAGAGGGCGACGATGACGGGGAGCGCGAGTTGGGCGAATCCGCCGAACGCGGTACCGCCGATGGTCATGATGGTGCCAGGGGTGTACAGGCTGGCGACGAACGCGGCGATTGCGAAGACGGCGACGCCGATGCGTCCGAGGGTGTCCTCCCAGCTATCGCTGGCGTTCGGATTGACGAACGGGCGGTAGAGGTCGCGGGTGAAGTACGACGACCCGGAGAGGAGCATGGAGTCCGACGAGGACATCATCGCGGCCATGGCACCCGCGATGACCAGTGCCGCGAACCACGCGGGTGCGTACTCGGAGAGCACGATGGGAAGGACGTTGCCGTTCTCCGGCACGTCGATTGGGAGGCCGCGCGCCCACGCGCCGAGCATGAACGCGGGGACGAACAGCAGGACGACGAGAATCGGCCACAGCGAGAACGTGCGCTTCAGGACTTTCTTCGACCGGGCGACGAAGAAGCGCTGGTTGACCTGCGGGAACATCGCCACGCCGAACGCGATGCCGATGGCCTGCGAGAGCATCCATTGGGGCGAGTACGGGACACCGCCGAGCGAGAGGAATTCGGGGTTCGATTCGGCCATCCCCGCGGTCGCAGCGCTCATCCCCTCGAACTCGGTGAGCGCCCAGAGCGTGGCGGCCCAGACCATGACGAGCATGAACGCGCCCTGCAGGGTGTCCGTCCACGCGATGCCGCGCATCCCCGAGAGGACGACGTAGGCGATGATGAACACCGTCACGAGGCCCGCGCCCATCGCGTAGGAGAGTTCGCCACCCGTCAGGGCTTCCAGCGCGGTTCCGGCCCCGACCTGCTGGAGCATCACGTAGGGGAACAGCCAGAAGAGACTGATTGCGGCGACGAGGCCGCGGAGTGCGGGCGATCCGAACCGGTCACCGAGCATCTCGCCGAGCGTGACGTAGCCGTGTTCGCGTCCGAGGAGCCACTGCTTGTAGCCGACGGCGTACCAGAGGACGGCGAACAGCACGCCGTCCATCAGGCCCATGACGAGAATCCACTCCGGGCCGGACCCGTAGGCGACGTTCGGGCCGCCGAAGAACGTGAACGCCGACAGCAGGGTCGCGAAGGTCGTGAACAGCAGGACGACGGTTCCGAAGGTTCGACTGGCGAGGTAGTAATCCTCCGCGGTTCGGTCGGTCAGCCGATACGCGAGCAGCCCGATCAACAGCGAGAGGACGAGATAGCCGCCGATGATGCCCAACTGGAGCGTCGTGTCGCTCATGCTCCCTCCTCGATGCCGATGCCCCACGCGCGGTTCGCGAACACCGTGAAGACGAGCGACACCACGACCATCCAGCCGATGTGCCACCAGAGCCACACCGGCAAGCCGTACGCGACCCGCCCGTCGCCCCAGAGGAACCACGGAATAGTGAGCGCGATGAGCACCGCGAACACGACCGTCCAACCGATTCGCCCGAGATTGCTAATCATTATCCGAACGTATGAACCGACGGTGATAAGAGTTGCCAAAAATATTCGGAGGTCGATTTCGAAGAGAATTCCTCTTCGAAATCCGGGTTCGTATCCGTCGCGTCGATGCCGTTTCGACGGAATGAAATCGAGACGGGGAACGGCCGTTGCAGGGAGAACAACCAATAAAGCCGTCGGGGTAGCACGTAGAACCCATGACGCGAACCGCGATTCAACTGTACACGCTCCGTGAACTGAACGAACCGCTCCCCGACCTGCTCGCACGGGTCGGTGAGGCTGGCTTCGACGGCGTGGAGTTTGCGGGGTTGGGCGACGCGAACCCGGCGGCCGTCGCCGACGCGCTGGACGAAGCGGGATTGGAAGCCGCCGCGGCCCATGTCCCTATCGGCGAGTTGGAGGACGACCCCGGACGAGTCGCACGCGAGTACCATCGACTCGGCTGTGAGTGGGTAGTCGTTCCCTACCTCGAGGGCGCGCACTTCGAGAGCCGGGAGGCGGCGACTCGAACGGCCCGCCGATTGGACGAACTCGCGGCGCGGATGGAGGGACACAGCACCTCGCTCGGCTACCACAACCACGACCACGAGTTCGCGTCGGTGGACGGGGAAACCGGCTTCGAGGTCTTCCTTTCGGAGTCGGAAGTCGAAATCGAACTCGACATCGGATGGGCCGTCGCGGCGGGGGCGGACCCGCGTTCGCTCCTCCGGTCGCTGGGCGACCGCGTTCCGCTCGTCCACGTCAAGGACACGCACGACGGGGAGCCGGTCGAACTCGGGGACGGCGACGTGGACCTGACCGCTTGTGTGGCTACGGCGAAGGAAGTCGGGGCGGATTGGCTCGTCTACGAACACGATAACCCGGCCGACCCGCTCGCGTCACTCGCCCACGGTGCGGAACGCCTTCGGGAGTTGAACGGGTAACGAACCCCCCATCAGTCAAATTCAAACCGGCAATGAATTTAGTCGAAATAATGCGGTAAAATCGCCGGACGGAACCCCCGTGACGACAGGTATTTGGGCGTCGGAGCGCCACAATGAGACGTATCCATGGCAACGCTCATGGACGCATCACAATCACGCCCTCCCCGAGGGCAGTTCATCACTCATGGACGATACAGCGAAATACCTCATTCACGCAGACATTACCGCCGACGGGGTGGTAGAACGCAGTGACGTCGTTGGGGCGATCTTCGGCCAGACCGAAGGTCTGCTCGGCGACGACCTCGATTTACGCGACCTCCAACAGTCATCCAAAGTCGGCCGTATCGACGTTCACATCGAGAGCGAACACGGGCAGTCGTTCGGCACCATCACCATCGCCAGCAGCCTCGATAAAGTAGAGACGGCGATTCTGGCGGCCTCGCTCGAAACCATCGAACGCGTCGGCCCGTGTCGGGCCAGCGTGAGCATCGCCAGCATCGAAGACGTCCGGGCCGCGAAACGCCGCGAAGTGGTCGACCGCGCCAAGGACCTGCTCTCCTCTTCGTTCGACGACAGCGTGATGACCAGCCAGGAGATTCTGGACGAAGTTCGCCAGAGCATCCGCGTCGAGGACATCACCGAATACGAAGGGTTTCCCGCGGGACCGAACGTCACCGACAGCGACGCCATCATCGTCGTGGAAGGCCGGGCCGACGTCCTGACGCTCCTCCGATACGGCATCAAGAACGCCATCGCGGTGGAGGGGACGAACGTCCCCGACACCGTCGCGGACCTCACGCAGGAGCGGACGACCACGGCGTTCCTCGACGCCGACCGAGGCGGCGACCTGATTCTGAAGGAACTCGACCAAGTGGGCGACATCGATTACGTCGCCGTCGCGCCGCGGGGGACGTCCGTCGAGGACCTCTCGCGCGACGAAGTGATGGCGTCCCTCCGACAAAAGCGACGGTTCGAACGGTTCGAATCCGACGGGACCGTGATGGCCGCGACCGACGGCAGCACGCTCCCCGCACCCGAAACCGAGAGCGAAACGGTGCCCCACCCGATGAAACCGTCGGGCGAGGCGGACCGCGACGAACCAGAACGCGAGAGTGAAGACAGCGAGAGCGGACGCGTCGGGGAAGCCGACGCGCCGGAAGAACCCGACTCGACCGACGAAATCGACACTTCGACCGCCGACTCGGAATCGACGGCCGACGATTCGGAGTCGGACGTCGCGGAGCACGTTGACGAACGCGATGCGTCCGAAACCGTCGCCGAACCGCGCGCCGAACGCGAACCGATGACGCTTCGCGGGCACGCGAAAGCGGTCATCGACGGCAAAACGGACACCGTGCGACTGCTGGACGACGATTTCGGCGTCCTCGCGGACGCACCGGCGGACGAAGCGTTTGCAACCATCGAAGACTCGGCGACCGTCCCGCACGCCGTCGTCATCGACGGCAGCCTGAGCCAGCGAATCCTCGACGTGTCCGCCCAGCGCGGCGTCGAGCAGATTATCGCCCGAGAGGAGGGCGAGTTCGTCAAAAAGCCGACGACCGTCCGCATCATCACCGCGGACGACCTCCTGAACGAGTAATCCTCACAACCGCTTTTCGAACAGCAATCCATCGCCGCCGTCGGCGTAGTAGTCCGGTTCCCGCCCGCGGCGTTCGAATCCCAGCGACTCGTAGAGCGACCGTGCGACGTCGTTTTCTTCGTGTACCGTCAGCGAAACGCGGTTACAACCTCGGTCGCGGGCCATGTCCACCGTCGCGCCGAGGAGTCGCGTCGCCCGCCCCTCCCCGCGGTGTGCGGGTTCCACGACGAGTTCGGCGACGTAGGCGTCGTCCGCGACCATGGTAAGAACGTAGCCGACCGGCACGCCGTCGGCCGTCGAGACGAGGACCGACCCGGCCCCGGAAATCGCCGTTTCGAGGAGTCCCGGCGTCGGTTCGGGAAGCCACGTCCGAATCCGTTGTAGCCGCGGACGGTCGTCCGGTGTGGCGGGTCGAATCACGCCGCCAGACCCACCAGCAACGCGAGTCCGGCACCGAGGAGCGCCCCCGAGAGGGTTGCGAGGAAGTTGACGCTCTGGTTGCCGAGTCCCTCACCTTCGACCGTCGCGCCGAGGAGGCTATCGACCGTCATGCCGCCGATACCGGCCAGCGCGATGACAGCACCGCCGAGCGGACCGATGGACCCGAACAGCGCGACGGCGATGAGCGCGACGATTGTCGCGCCGGACGCCCCGGCCACCTCGCCTTGCCACGTCACGCCGCCGTCGGTTCCGGGTTCGACCGGTTGCCACGTCGTGATGAGTCGCGGATTGTCGAAGACGCCGCCGATTTCGCTCGATAAGGTGTCGCTCATGGCGGCCGCAATGCTCCCCGCGAAGGCGAAGAGGAAGACGGCTTCCGAAACGGGGAGCCGGTCGCTGGCGGCGAACGCGAGGACGGCGACCAGCGCAACGGCAGCGTTCCCGAGGACGTTGCCACCGCCGCGCGCGCCCTCGTTGGCTTCCGCGACGCCGTTCTCTCGCTTCTGCTCGTACCTGAACTTCGTCGACAGTCCGCCCAGCGCGAAAAAGGAGATGAGGACGGCGAACCACGGGTAGCCGCCGAGGACGATGGTGAGCAACGCGAGGAGGATGCCGGTGAGCATGCCGGTCACGGACGCCGTATCGAGCGCCCACGAGACGTAGCCGAAGCCGACAGTGATGGCGATTGCGAGCACGATGTCGAGTTCCGTCACGGTCATCGTGAGGTCGGTGAAGAGCCACAGCAGGAGTGCGACGGAGAACATCACCAACGGGTCGTCGCGCTCGAAGAGGACCGACCGAAGTAGCCCGGCCAACAGCGCGCCGCTCGCGGCGAGGAAGACGATTTCGGGAATCGCCGGTTCGACGGGACTGCCTTGGACGCTTCGGACGAATACCTGTGCGACGGCGGCCGCGAAGAACCCGCCGACCGTGAACCCGGCCGTTGCGGTGATAGTCGCGTTGCTCCGGGTTCTGACGAGCTGTTCCGTCAGATTTCCGTAGGCGAGCAGGCAGACGGCGGCGGCGAAGACGCTCGTCGGTAAATCGACGAGCATGACGAGCATGGCGAGTCCGGCGGTCGCAAAGGAGAACGCGGCGAGTCCGCGCAATCGTCCTTCACTGCGGTCGCTCGGCCGTGCGAAGAGGTCGAACAACGGGCCGTCGTCGATGACGAGCGCGACCGCACCGACCGCGGCGAACAGCGCCGCCACACCCGCAACCAGCACCGATGCGGCGAGGGATAACGTGGCGATAGCCGCGAACGCCGCCGCCCGGCGAATGCTCGAAGTCACGAGTTTCGTTTTCGCGGACGGGCACTTAATCTTCCCGAACGGCGCAGGGCGTGACGTTTAAGCGTCGATAGCGGCAACCTAGCCGCAGTGGGACTTTACGACCAGTACCTCACGGCCCGCGTGCGACGACACGATGCCGACCCGCCGAGCCACGTCGCCGTCGTCATCACGGAACGCGATCTGCTGGAACAGGGCGCGTACGAGACGCTCGAATCGTTCTTCCAGTGGGCGTTCGACTACGGGGCAGAACGCATCACGGTCTACGTGAGCGTGCTGGATTCGGGCGCGGTACCGACCCTCGAACGAGAACTGGAGAACGTCCGCGCGCCCCGAGCCATCGCCGTTCGCGGACCCGACGACCTCACACCTGCTGACGCGCCGATTCAGATAAGTATCGGACTCGGCGGCAAACACGAGTTCGCCGAGGCGGTCCGCGCGGTCGCGGAGGACGTGGAGGCCGGGACGGTTTCCGCCGCCGACATCGACGAGTCGGAAATCGAGTCCCGACTGGTCTTCCCGACCGACCCCGACCTCGTTATCAAAACCGGCGCGGAGCGCCTCTCTGACTTCATGATCTGGCAGTCGGTGTACTCCGAACTGTACTTCACCGACGTGAACTGGCGCGATTTCCGCAAACGGGACTATCTGCGCGCGATTTTCGATTACAAGAATCGACAGCGGCGGTTCGGACGGTAGGGTCGCTCAGCTGACGGGACACCTCAGATTTTGGCGTTACAGGGTCCGCTTATATTCCCGACAGCTTCGTCCGCATCCGTTACGTCCCCAATTCTCAAATGGAATCCGACGGTCAAACCGACTGGGATGGGGACGCCGAGCGACGGGACGAGGAGAAGAGCGTATCTCCGAGCGGCCGGTGTCGCGCTCTCGACGGCGGTCGCGGGCTGTGGCGGACGGTCTTCCCCGAGCAAGGAGACCGTCGTGGGTCCGTACCGCGACCGATTCGAGGCGGTCATCGACGTCGGTGAACTGGGCGCGGACGGGACGGGAACCGAGCCTGTCGATGACGTCCTGAACCGGTCGATGCGCGACGGTGCGCTGTTCTACTTTCCGCCCGGAACGTATCGACTCACGGAGCTCGACCTTTCCGGCCGCTCGAACTGTGGGTTCGTCGGCAACGACGCCACGCTGCTCGTTCCACCGGAAGAGCAGGGGAACTGGATCTACGGCGAGCGGGTTCGGAACCTCCTGTTCGACGGGTTCACGTTCGACTACGCGGACTCCGCGGCG
>NZ_MEIH01000096.1:0-17226 GCF_001723155.1 Haladaptatus sp. W1 | reverse complement strand
CCGCGGACGACGACGGTGTAGCCGCCGTACTCGAACTCGACGCTCGTCGCGGTCGATGGGCGACCGTCGTAGGTGGGTTCGAAGAAATCGTCCAGCGCGTCGGGGTCGATACACTCGTAGAGGGGAACGATGTCCGTCAGACTCACGTCGTCCTGTTCTGAGATGGCGCGGATGACCGTCTCACTCACCCGCTCTCCCTCTCGGACGGTGAACTCTCGCGGCGGTTCGTTCGTTGGTACCGTCGGTTGTGGGGGAGTCAGTTGGTTTCCCGGAGACATAGTTCGGCTACTGTTTGGTGGCAACGACGGCATATAAAAACCTCACGAAATGAATTGGGGTGAAGTAAAGTAGATTGACCGCGGACGACAGACAGGAGTAGGAGGGCCACAGAGTGGCGAATATGCGCGAACTACTCGAATCGGTGGCGAACGGGGAAACCAGCGTCGCCGAAGCGGAGGCGATGTTATCGGGATACGCGACGAACGGGGCCGGGCGGTTCGATGCGGCCCGCGAGCGGCGTCGCGGCGTCCCGGAGGCGATACTCGCCGACGGAAAGACGCCGAGCGAAGTCGCGGAACTCGCAACCACGGCCGTCGAAACCGCGGGCAGAGCGATAGTCACGCGGGTGGACGACGACCACACGGGGGCGGTCCAGCGGAGGCTCGATGCAGACCACCCGGACGCGGACGTGCGGGTTCGAACGCGAGCGAACGTCCTCGTCGCCCACGCGCCGACCTTCGAACCGCCCGAGGTGAACGCGACGGTCGGCATCGTCAGCGCGGGCACGAGCGACGCGATTCCCGCCGGAGAAGCCGCAGTCATCGCGTCGGAGATGGGCGCGACCGTCGAGGAGATTCACGACGTGGGCGTCGCCTCCCTGGTCCGCGTGTTGGACGAGGTGGACGCCCTCCGCGCGGCGGACGCCCTCGTCGTCGCCGCGGGGCGCGAGGGCGCGCTCCCCACCGTCATCGCCGGACTCGTGGACACGCCCGTCATCGGCCTGCCGGTGTCGAACGGCTACGGCCACGCGAGCGACGGCGAGGCGGCGCTCTCGGGGATGTTGCAGTCGTGTACGGTGCTGTCCGTGGTCAACATCGACGCGGGGTTCGTGGCGGGCGGACAGGCCGGTCTGATAGCGCGCGCCGTCGGTGCGGCGCGGGAGCACGAGGACGGAGAGCACTGACAGGGAGGAGGAAACGCTGGTCGCTATCGCGTAATGGTGCAAATCAGTATGATTTAGTAGATAACAGTAATATTCAGTAGATTTCATCGAAAATAGTACTTCGAAGGAGGATATAGGAACAGTCGATAGGAAACAGTACCCGGTCGAGGTCGTCGCGTCAGGCGGACTGCGTTCGGTCATTCGTCCACTGATGATGGAGGAGAACGGCCGTAAGCGAGAGAACGACCACGAGGAGGACCGCCAATCCGACTGTGGCGAACTCCAGTTCGAAGAACGCCGTAACGGCGAGGTATGCCCAGAACAGCGCGTATGCGGCCCACGTGATGAGGGCGATTGGCGGTTTGTCTCGGAGATACCAAACGTAGAGCGTGACTACGTGCGAGACGAAACTGAACACCGCCACGCCGA
The DNA here is from genome assembly GCF_001723155.1 of Haladaptatus sp. W1. Classification (NCBI taxonomy): domain Archaea; kingdom Methanobacteriati; phylum Methanobacteriota; class Halobacteria; order Halobacteriales; family Haladaptataceae; genus Haladaptatus; species Haladaptatus sp. W1. The sequence continues at coordinate 15,635 of NZ_MEIH01000096.1, read as the reverse complement.
CGGGGAGGGAGTTCATCGTTTTTAGGTCGGTGCCGCTTCGCATAATTGTTATAATTCCTATCATTTCGAAGGGTATGATAGTCCGGTATCGCAGTGATTCGTGGCTTGGAACGAAGCCCGAAGAATACAACGGCTAGGGAAAACGACCGCACCGCGTGCGAACGGGCGGCCGTGCGGTTCCGGCCGCCCGCCCTCGGAGTCCCCATACCTCCCCGGGCGCTCGGTCGATTCGCACGAGCGGTGCGAATCGACTGACCCGCGCGTCCTGTCGTTGTTCGGCCCGCTGATTGGCGGGAAAATCGACGAGCGAAACAGAAATCGAGAACGGAAAGGTCAGTTCGAGACTTTGATCTTCTCTTCAGCGCCGAGGGCTTCGACGACGAGTTCGGCCACGTCCACGATTTCGATGTCGTCCTCGTAGCCGCCGGTCTTCCGGCCGTCCTCGTACATCGTCATGCACATCGGGCAGGCGACGACGAACTTCTCGACGCCGGACCCGGCGTCGGTGTCTTCGAGCGCCTCGCGGATGCGCTCCTCGCTGGGTTTGGAGGTCTCCTCCAAGTCCATCCAGAGGCCGCCACCGCCGCCACCACAGCAGAAGGAGTTGGCGCGGTTGCGCGGCATCTCGTCCAGCGTACAGCCGGTTCCTTTCACGATTTCCCGCGGGGCCTCGTACTCGTCGTTGTAGCGCCCGAGGTGGCACGGGTCGTGGTAGGTGACCGTGTAATCGAGTTCGGTACCCGAGAGGCCCATGCGACCGGACTGGAACAGTTCCTCGACGACCTGCGTGTAGTGGTGCACCGGGGAGTCGAAGTCCTCGTCCATCTCCGGGTACTCGTTTTTGAACGTGTTGTAGCTGTGCGGGTCGGTACAGACGATTTTGTCGTAGTCGCACTCCTCGAAGGCGGCCACGTTGTCCTCGACCAGCATCTCGTACAGCCCTTCCTCGCCGACGCGGCGCACGTCGTTGCCGTCGTTCTGTTCGTCCTCGTAGAGGATTCCGTACGAGACGCCCGTCTCGTGGAAGATAGTCGCCAAGGAGCGGGCGACGCGGCGGTTGCGCTCGTCGTAGGACGGGTAGTCGCCGACGTACCAGAGGAACTCCACATCCTCGTCGCGGGCGTCGGGAATCTCGAAGTCGAGTTCCTCGGTCCACTCGGGACGGCGGCGCTCGGGGTCGCCGAACGCGTTGCCGTTCTGGAAGACGTTCATCATCGCGTCCTGCACGTTGACGTCCATCTGGCCGGATTCGGTCAGCCGACGGTTCATCTCCGTGAACGAGGAGAGGTGCTCGATTTCGACCGGGCAGGCGTCCATGCAGGCCATACAGGCCATGCAGGACTCCATCGTGCTGCTGTCGATGACGCTGGAACCGCCGTCGGCGATGATGGGCTTTTCGTCGCCGCCCATATCGAGGTTCTCGCGGTACTGTTTCAGGTCGAGAATCACGTCGCGCGGGTCGAGCGGGCGACCGGACGCCTTCGCGGGGCAGACCGACGAACAGCGGCCGCACTTCGTACAGGCGTCCTGGTCGAGCAGCTGTTTCCACGAGAAGTCGTCGATGGAGCTCGCGCCGATTTCGTCGGGGCTGGCATCCGAGGGGACGCCGGGCAGTCGCTTGCCCGCCTTCTCGTCGCGGGTGACGACGTTGGCGTACGACGACAGCATGTGGAACGGTTTGGCGTACGGAATCGCCGCGACGAAGACGAGCGCGATGAGAGCGTGCGCCCACCACGTGACGGGATACCACGTCATCGCCATCTCGGGGGTGACGCCCGCCGCCGAGAGCAGGTCCTTGACGAACCAGCCGACGAAGCTGACCGTCTCGAAATCGACGTTTCGGACCGCGCTGGTGCCGAGAATCCGAACGCCTTCGGTGAGGTAGCCGCCGACGCCGAGCAGGAACAGCGTCCAGATGAACAGGTCGTCCTCGCGGCCGGTGTGTTTGCCCCAGAGCCGTTCGTTACGGACCCAGTAGCGCCGGTAGAGCGCCATCGAGATGCCGACGACGAACAGCAGTCCCATCGCGTCCATCACGATCGAGTACGCGAGGTAGAAACTCCCGACGAAGAAGGACTTCTCGCCGCCGAGGAAGTAGTGGGTGAACTTTCGATAGCCGTCCATGTCGATGGCGAGGATGGTCGTCCCGATGAGCAGGGTCAAAAAGCCCCACAGGATGAACGAATGCATCAACCCGCCGTACAGGTCGCGGTTGAACTGCTTCTCGTTCGTGATGACGGTTTTCGCCGCACGAGTCATCCGTCCCGGTAGGTCGTCCAACCGGTCGAACCAGTCCTCCTCGCCGTCGGTGTACCGCGCGAAGCGGTTGTAGACGCCGTAGACGAAAAAGAGGACGGTCACGGCGGCGAGGTAATAGAATATCGCCTCGCCCGTCAGACCGATTCTCCAGAACGTCGGGCGCGTCGTACCCGCCGCCGCCGCGAGCGCGAAGATTGCCATGTTTTATCAGGAGGAGACGAATTGCTTAAATCTTGCCACCCACCCGTCCCGCCGCCGTCGTGCGAGAATAAAAAATCTGTTTGGAGTTTAAATGACCCCCCAGATGAGGAGCGCCGCGGTCAGAAACACAGCGGGCACGTCCGCGGACGAAACCGCAAGACGGGGAAGCGTCGGGTTCCACGCGAAACAGCGAGCGCGGAGGGCGAGCGAGAACGTATCGGCGCGGGAGAACGCCCGCGACAGCCCCGCCGCGCCGACGAGTTCCATCCGGTCGGTCAGCGAACGCTCGTCGCCGAGTCGGGCGGCCATCGCGTCCCGAATCGACCGCAAATCCGCCTGTAGAACCGGAAGAAAGCGAAAGACGAAGGCGACGCCCATCCCGAGAAACTGGCCGACGCGACCGGGGACGAGCCACTGAATCGCCGCGCGCGACTCGCGGACAGGCGTCGTCCGAACGTAGGCCGCGCTGACACAGAGGACGAGGAGCACGCGATAGCTCGCAAGCGCGGGCGCGACGGCATCCCCCGGCACCACCCACGGCGGGCCGAGCGTGAGCGCGGCGAACGCGGGGCCACCGACGAGGAACGGGAACAGGTAGCGGAACTCGTGGAGCACCCACACGGGAGACGTGGCCGCCCCGAGGAACACCGCAGCGACCACCAGCGTCAGAGTTGCGAGTCCGACGGGGGTCGTGTGCGCGAGCGCGACGGCCGCGAAGACCGCTTGAAACAGGAGTTTCACGCGGGGGTCGAGTCGTTCCGCGAACGCCCCCGTCGAACGGTAGGCGAGCGTCATGGCGTCCGGATGCCGATGCGTGCGAGTTCGGATGCCGTCTCCTCGGGCGACCCATCGACCGCGATTTTCCCGTCACGAAGCGCGACCGCGCGGTCCGCGAGCGACCAGATGTCCCGCAAGTCGTGAGTGACGACGATGATGCCCGTCCCCGACGCCGAGAGCGTTTCGAGGTGGGACACCACGGATTTGCGGGCCGGGCCGTCCAGTCCGGTGAACGGTTCGTCCAGCACGAGATGGGCGGGTTCCATCGCCAGCGCGCCCGCGATGGCGACGCGCTGGCACTCGCCGCCCGAGAGCGTGTCGATGCGCGCGTCCCTGCGGTCGGCCATTCCAACCGCGGACAGGGACGTTTCGACGCGACGGTCGATTTCCTCGCGCGGGAGGCCGAGATTTTCCGGACCGAACGCCACGTCAGCGCCGACGGTCGCGGAGACGAAGGTGTCCCGCGGGTGTTGGAACACCATGCCGACGCGAGTTCGGGCGGCCACGAGGTCATCCTCGACCGGCGTCTCGTCCACCAAAACGGTCCCCTCGTCGGCCGAGAGGAGGCCGTTGAAGTGCCGGACGAACGTCGTCTTGCCGCTCCCGTTCGGGCCGGAAATCACGACGAACTCCCCGTCGGGAATCGTGAGCGAGACGCCGGAGAGCGCCACCGCGTCGCCGAAGCGGTGGACGAGATTGTGCGTCGTTATCATTCGGTCGGTGTTCGAGTTTCATTCGGCCGTGACGCGGTCGTTTCGAACGATGCCGACCGCGGCGGCGATTTTGAACGCCTCGAAGGGGATGAAAGCGACCGCCGAGAGCATGAACGCCTCGACGAGGCCGTAGTTACCGAAGTAGGAGAATCCGACGGTCCCGAAGGCGTAGATAATGGCCGTTCCGACGACCATTCCGCCGACGAGACGAACGATACCCGCGCGCTTCGGCTCACGGAGCGTCAGTCCGTCGTGGACGATTGCGCCGATGGCGAACGCGGCGAAGGGGTACGAGAGCAGGTAGCCGCTCGTCAGACCGCCCACGACATCGACCAGTCCGGCGGAGCCACCGGCGAAGACGGGCGCGCCGACCGCACCGGCGACGAGGTAGAGAACGAGCGACGCGGACCCCCAGAGCGGTCCGAGGAAGATTCCGGCGAGAAAGACGCCGAGCACTTGGAGCGTGACGGGGATGGCGGGAGCGAGCGGATTCGGAAACGAGACTTGCGCGAACGCGCCGACGATGGCGGCGAACAGCGCGGTTCGTGCGATGTTTCCGACGGTTTGCTCGCCAACCAGTTCGACGGAGCCAGTTTCAGTGGACATGGAACAGGGTCGCTCGTCAACCGCCATGATAACTTCGGTTGACGACGGGGCTTGTTTCAATCGTCGGAACGAAATTTCACCCACCGCCCAACAGGTTTTTATAGACTCCCGGCATGAGGTACGCGCTATGAATAAGAAGACCGAAGAACTCCGTGACATGTTCCTCGATCTGACCGACGAGGAGACAGTCACGGAAAAACAGGAAGAGACGCACGGCTCGCTCGGAACGGAAGAAAGAGTCGAGGAGCAGTTGCTCGCCGTGGTGGCGGAGATGCGCGAACGGTACGACTTCGATACCCCGCTCACCGACGAGGAACTACAGACGGTCGTTCGGCGATTTTACGCCGGGGACGGCGACGACGGAATCGCCGACGAACTCGGGGACGAATCGCTCAAAGGAGACGTCGCCAGCGCCCGAATCGACCTCCATCTCTTTCGACCATCGGACACCGACGCGCCGTTCGAAATCGAGATCCTTCGGACGCTCGTTCGGGACGGCGCGACAACCGCCGACTGCTCGGCGGAACTCGATACCGACGAATCGACCGTTCGCCGCTACCGTCGCGTTATCGAGGCGAAAGACGAGGCGCGAACAGTGAACCAACAGTATATCAATGAGTTCGAGAACATTCTACAAGACAGAGAGATATCCGATAGAATGACAAGTGACATCCAACAGGACGGGTTGGACGACGCGACGGACGGGATGGAAACGAACGTCTCGTTTTAATATTCCTTTCGACGACCGGCCGTCGTTTAAACGGGGAAAGCCAGAGAAGAGCCAGGAGTGAACAGCTATCGCTCCACGAACCGCACGACGCGCCGACGGTCTGCACGTCACCATTGAGTGAGGGCTTCCGTGGAGTTGTGCCAGTACAGGAACGTCGCCCCGAGGAGGGAAAAGACGAGCCAACCGGCGATCAATTTATAAATTGAATTGATAGCATTGAATCACGATGGCGGGCTATTAACGGTTCTCATTCTCTGCTCGCCGTTCAACGGGCCGTTACCGTCGCAAAAGGAACGCGGCTATTCCTGTTTCGGAAGTTTCGTCAGTGTGATCGAGTCGGACGTCGCGTGAACGACGACATCGTCGTCGACGTTCATGTTTACGAGGTCGATGACGTCCGGCGGAATGGTGACGACAACCGAACCGCCGGATTTGCGGAGGGTGCGAATGCCGAGAGGATGTGCTCGCTCTTCTTGTTCGTCGTCGTCCAGAAAGCGCAGATGTGGAATGTTCACTATCGACTCACCTCCCATCAGGGTAGACGCTTCGTCGGCAAAAGTACGACGTTCGTTTACGAAATCGTACTTTGTCAGAGGAAAGTAACCGAACGAGTACCGAATCTGAATCCATCCAATTTCTAGAACGGACGATGGGGATAAGTGAAAACGGCACCCCCGTTCACACGGGGGGAAATAGAATGGCAACAACCGAACGAGTAGTCGAGCGTGAGACAACGTACACGCCACGAACGTACAGAGCCGGTGGCTTCCTGCTGATGCTGGCGGGGATCATCGGCGTCATCGTGGGCCTCGGATTGCTCATCACCAGCGCTAGCTTGGAAGTGCTCGGGTTGAGCGGTCTCGGCGGTGCAGTTCTGGCCGGTATCGTCCTCGTGTTCTCGATTATCGAGTTCGCTGGGGGGTGGTCGGCGTACAACGGTCACAACTGGTACGGCAGCATGACCGCTGGCGTGCTCGGGTTGGTGACGTTCTTCACGCTGCCGCTCGACCTCATCGGAACCGTCCTCATCGCGCTCGGAGAGGGTCAGTTCGACCACGAGGAAGAAGAGATGGTGGAAGAAGAGGTAACGACGACGGTCGAATAATCCGAGACCGTCGTTCGAGAGTCCGCGCGCCGATTTTTCGTACCGACCGAAACGCGCAGTGTTTCGTATCGACTGAAAACAGAACAGTGACCGCTATTCCGCGCCGGATTCGACGCCTTCCTCTATCGTGTTCGGCTCGACTTCCTCGTCCAACCGCGTGATTCGAGCCTTCATGATGCGGGTATTTTCGACCTGTTCGACGTGGAGGCGGACGCCCTCGTAGTCGATGTCCTCGCCCTCCTCCACGAGCCTGCCCGCACGGTTGAAGATGAACCCGGCGATGGTTTCGAACTCCTCGCCCTCGGGGAGCTCGATTTTCATGGCTTCGTTCACTTCGTCGATGTTGACTTCGCCGCGAACGATAACGGTGTCCTCGTCGACGCGCTCTATCGGTTCCTCTTCCTCGCCGTCGAGGATTTCACCGACGATTTCCTCGACCATATCCTCCATCGTCACCAACCCTTCCGTCGTTCCGAACTCGTCGATGACGATGACCATCTGCATCCGGTTTTCGCGCATCTCGGTCAGCAGTTCGTCCACGTTCTTGCTCTCGGGAACGTGGAGCGTCGGCTGAATCAGGTTGCTCAGTTTCAGGCCGTCTGTCTTCGTCTCGCCGTAGTTCTTCTCGCGCACGAGGTCGCGCACCGTGACGATACCGATGACGTTGTCCAGACTTCCCTCGTAGACGGGAACGCGCTCGTGACCCGACTGAACGAGCGTCTCGATGGCCTCGTCGATGCTCGCGTCCTGCGGAACGGCGGTCATGTCGAGGCGCGGCGTCATGACCTCCTTGGCGATGGTGTTGTTGAACCGGAAGATGCGCTGGAGCATCTCTCGTTCGTCCTCCTCGATGACGCCCTCGCGCTCGCCGGTCTGGATCATGTCCTGAATCTCGTCGCGCGTGACGTACGAGGTTTCGATGGCGGAGCGACCGCCCGTGACGCGGTTGACCGCCCGCGTCAGGTAATCGAAGGTGACGACCAGCGGCAGGAGAAGATACTCGGAGTATTTGAGCGGCTTTGCGATTTTGAGTGCCCACGACTCCGTGTTCTCGACGGCGTAGGATTTCGGCGCGCTCTCGCCGAACAGCAAGACGAGCGAGGTGATGCCGAACGTCGAGATGAGGACGGTCGCACCGGGGTTGTCGAAGTAGATGCCGACGAGCGCCGTCGTGAGCGAGGACATCGCGATGTTGACGATGTTGTTACCGACGAGAATCGTCACGAGCAGGCGGTGCGGGTCGCTCTTGAGCGAATCGACGGTCTTCGCGCCGTCGACGCCCTCGTCCACGAGCGCTTCCACGCGGTGTTTGGCGAGCGAGAACATCGCGATTTCGGAGGAGGAGAAGAACGCAGAGAGTACGAGAAGGAGGAGAACGGAGGCGATCCCACCCCAGAGAGTCAACTGTTCGGAGGGATTGATGCTGAACAGACTATTCAGCGGCGCAGTCTGTGAAAGTGCGATGAGTGTCGGGGAGAGTGTCATTCAATAACCCACCTTGAGCGTCAGCGGGATTAACTCTTTATTCTTGTGCTGTTCCAAATTTTGAGCGAAACTGCCGAGAACGAAGACCTTACGGGCGTTTCGTCCCAATCGGTGAATATGAGCACCGAGACGACAGAACCGGACATCACGCTGTACCGATTGCAGGCATGTCCGTTCTGTGAGCGCGTCGTCCGCAAACTGCAGGACCACGACATCACCTACCAGTCGCGATTCGTCGAACCGATGCACTCGGACCGCAACGTCGTCAAGCGCATCAGCGGCAAGCGGACCGTCCCGGCCATCGTCGACGAAAACACGGGCGTCACGATGAGCGAGAGCGCGAACATCGTCCAGTACATCGAGAACACCTACGGAGGGGACGAATAATGGTCGATTTCGAGGTCGTGGAACTGCCACCGTCGGACCATCCCGAGGTGGGCGAAACGGCACCGGACTTCACGCGTCCGCTCGTGGATGCCGAACTCTGGGAGGACGTCTCTCTGTCCGACATCACGGACGACGGACGGGCGCTGCTCGTCTTTCACGGCATGGACGGCGCGTTCCCGGCGACCTACGTGTGGAACGAACTGCGCGACCGCGCGTGGGACGACAAGCACGACGTTCGAATCGTCGGCGTGTCGATTTCGACGCCGTACGAGCACAAGACGTTCATCGAGGAGCGCGAGATGGAGTACCGACTGTTCAGCGACCCGGCGAACGACGTCGGGAAATCGTACGGCATCGAGCACGAGTCGGACGGGATGGAAGGCATCAGCGAACCGCGACCGGCGATGTTTCTGCTGGACCGAGACCGGACGGTCGAGTACGCGTGGGTCGCCACGGAGTGGCCCGACTTCCCGGACTACGACGAAGTGGAGCAGGCGCTAGAGGACTGAAGCGAGCAGTCGAGGACGACGCGACGCTTTTTTCGCGTGGAGCGACAACACCCGGTTATGGAAGACGCGAGCGATGGAAACGGCGTGAGCGAAGACGAACTCGAACGCGCGGCAACGGCGATGCGGGCGGTCACCTCGTCGTCTATCCGACCGAGACGGTGTACGGTCTCGGTGCCGACGCGCTCGACGTGACGGCGATAGAGCGGGTGTTCGACGCGAAGGGAAGAGCGCGCGATAAACCGATTTCGCTCGCGGTTCCCGACGTCGAAACCGCGCGGAACTACGTTCGTCCGACCGAGCGGGAACTGGTGTTTATGAAGGCGTTTCTCCCGGGCCGGTCACCGTGCTCTGTGAGAAACGCGATGTCGTTCCCGACGTACTCACCGGAGGACGGTCGCGCGTCGGCGTTCGAATTCCCGACCAACCGGTCGCGCTGTCCCTTCTCCGGTACGTTGCGCCCATAACCAGCACGAGCGCCAACGTGAGCGGCCGAGGGAGCGTGACGCGTATCGACGACCTCGACGACGAGATACGGGACGCCGCCGAATGCGTCATCGACGGCGGCGAAACCGGCGGAACCGGAAGCACCGTGGTGAACGTAGAGCAGGGTGAAATCCTCCGGCGCGGGAGAACGCGGAAGAAATCGAAGCGTGGCTAGCCGCCGAGTAGCGAGCGAAGCGTTCGGGTTTTCACGCCGCACTCGGCGCGGTACTCGCAGGCGTCGCATTTCGACCGGTTGGTCAACCGCGGCGGCGGCCCGTCGAGCGCGCGAGCGGTTCGGAGGGCGCGTCGATACGTCGCCTTCCGTCGCGTCGAGAGGCGAAGTTTCCGAACGACGCCGCACGCCGGATACTCCACGAAGGCGTGTTCGATAGGTCGCTCGTGTTCCCACGAGAGCGCCTTCGCAGCGGCGACCGCACGGACGCTTTGCGGTTCCCAGACGCCGGTCTCTGGTGGGGTTCCGGTGAACACCATCGACGGAATCGGCGGGTCACGGACGAGGACTTTGTGGACGATGCCGCGACAGTCCTTCCCTTCGACCAGTCTGTCGCGTGTCTCGGGCGAGCGGAGGTGGTCCCACGCATCGAACTCGGTAGCGCGTTCGAGATTCGCGCGAAATCGGGCGGGTGGGACTTCCAGTGGACGGTCAGCGAGTTCCGAATCGGGGGCATCGAGGAGGCGGTCGTATTCGAACGCGAGTCGTCGCCGTTCGGTAACGAGATCCGGAATTTCGATGTCGTCCTGTCGCCGATAGTAGCCCTTCCGTGGGCAGTACGCCACGGTTTCGAGTTCGGTGAACGGTATCTTCGACACGGTGGTTCTGGCCGCGATTTGGTATATAAATCTCGGGGCGAAAGACGAGGGAAAGGGGCAAGAGTCTGGACAGTCTCTGTCCGTTCATGAGCGATTTCGATAAGGAAGCGGAGCGGGAAAAGCTCCGCCAGCAGTACGAGAACGAAAAGGAGGAGCGAAAATCGACCCAACGGATGAGCGAACTGCTGTTGCAGGGCGCGACGATGACGGGGAAACACTGCGACACCTGCGGCGACCCTATTTTCCGAATGAACGGGACGGAGTTCTGCCCGACCTGCCAAGATGCCGGGAACGAAACGTCGAAGGCAGAAGCCACGGAGGCGAAAACGGCGGAGAGGGACGAAACGGATGCGACCGCCGGAACCGAAACCGCCGAAGAAGCGAGCGATATCACGGTCGAATCGCCCGGACAGGGCGGAAAAGACGCACAGACGGAATCGCCGGGAACGAGTCAGTCGCGGGAACCGAACCGCGCACAGTCGCCGACGCCACCGCAAAGCGTTCCGCGTCAGTCTCGGCGTGCACCCCCGAGCCAGACGGGAGGGGAGAATCGAAGCGAACGGGCACGACAACCCGAGACGCGAGCGGCGGGGACGCGAGCGGCGGGAACGCGAACGGAGGAGGATTCGGGAACGGGTGACCTTTCGGCGGCGCGGGAGGCGTTGGTGCGGAAGCTGACGGCCCTTGCACAGGAGGCGGAAGGCACGAACGATGTCGGCTATTCGCGGGAACTGCTAGCCGCGACGCGTGAGGCGGCGGAGGCGCTCGCCGCGCTCGACCGGGCAAATCGTTAAGCCGAAACCGGCCGACAGTCTCCCCATGGACGTACTGGTTCCTATCGACGGCTCCGACGGGAGTTTTCGTGCGCTCGCGTTCGCCGCGGAGTTCGCTCGGAAGTTCGACGCCACGCTCCACGTCGTGCACTTTTCCGACGAGGCGACATCCGCGACCGACGAGATACTCTCACGTGCTCGTGACGTCCTCGAGTCGGCGGACATCGAGTCGGAGCCGAAACTATCGACCGATATGCGACTGGAGTTCCGACCGGCGGAGCGAGTCGGCGAGAACGTCCTCGAACTGGTGACGGAGAACGGTTACGAGCACGTCATCATGAGCCATCACGGGTCGGGAACCGTCGACCGAGCAATCCTGGGTAGCGCCGCCGAAAAGATAGTTCGCTCCGAGGCGGTGCCGGTGACTATCGTTCCGTAAGCAACTGGCGTTCGGCGTCGGCTTCCAACTCCTCGGAGAGGTCGAACCAGTTCAACGTGTACCCGAGGTCCAAGTCGAAATCCGACGGGGAGCCTCCGTCTGCTACGTCGTGCTGCGGGTCACCGTACAGTTCCTGTTCGCTGGTCGAAGGGGCCATCTCGTGCTGTGGCTTTCCGTACCACTGTTCGACTGTCCGCTCCTCATCGTCATCCTGCCCCATGAGGCGAGGTAACATAGTTTACTCTCATCCGGGCAAACGGCAGGGAGGGTTTAACGTGTCCCGACCGTTCACCCCGTTTATCGACCGTCATCGTCGCCATACGAGCGTCGAAAAAGCGGATTTAGGCCGTGATGACCGACAGCATGTCATTAGTTATCAAACACCACTCCTGTCCTGCGGTAAGCCAGCCTTACGGATCGTACTCGTTCGAAACGACCTCGCGGATTCTGTCGGCGGTTATCTCGCCGACCCCCTCGGTCTCCATAAGGTCGTCTTTCGAGGCGGTCATGACGGCTTGAACCGTCTCGAACTCGGAGAGCAGCGCCCGAGCGGTCACCGGACCGATGTCAGCGATAGAGGCCACGACGTACTCCTGCTGTTCGGGAAGCGTCTTCGCGTGTTTGTCGCCGTGAACGGAGACCTCGCGCTGTGCGACCTCCTGTTCGCGGGTGGCGATGACTTCGAGCAGGTCCGTCGTGTCCGCCTCGTCCTCGGTTCGGAGGACGCTCGCACCGAAATCGACGGCGAGGGACGAAACCGCACCCCGAATCGCGTTCGGGTGGACGTTTCGCTCCTCGTAGAGTCCGTTGCCCTCGATGATGACGACCGGGCGGGCGTAGTGGCGGTTCATGTCCCCCACCTGTTCGAACATCGAACGGTCGCTCCCGACGAGCGTATCGAGGAAGTCGCTCACCGACTTTCGCTCGACGGCAACTCGGTCGCTCAGAACGTAGTCGCCGACCGCGAGTGTTTCGAGGCGGACATCAACGCCTTCGCGTGCGGAGAGGTCGCGGGCGATGTTCGCGTCGAGTTCGCGCTGGTCGGCGACGATTTCGACGGCATCGGAGTTGTCGCGTTTGCGCGCCGTCGCAACGACGCCATCCGGTTCCGACCCCCCGTCGCCCGCACCGTCCTCGGCATCGTCCGTGTCGCCCGCCGCCTCCGTCTCGAACTCCTGTAAGCCGTGGCCCACCTCGCTCGTCTTTCCGCCGCCGTCACCGTCGCCGCCGAACGACCCGAGCGTCTGTTGTGAATCGTCCAGTTCCTCCTCGACTTCCTTGGCGACGCCTTTGAGCTTTCGTAACTCTTCTTCCATCTCGTCCTCCCGACGCTTCGAAATCCAGAAGTACGCCTCGTCGCGGGTATCCTCGGCGAGAAGGACGACGACTTGTCCCTGTGCCTGTCGGCCGGTCCGCCCTTTTCGCTGAATCGACCGCACCGCGGTCGGTACGGGTTCGTAGAAGAGTACCAAATCGACTTCCGGTACGTCCAGACCCTCCTCGGCAACGGAGGTGGAGACGAGCACCTCGAACTCGCCAGCCCGGAACTTGTCGAGGGCTTCCTGCTGTTCCTTCTGGGTCATCCCGTCGCTGCCGTCCTTGTCGCCCTGTCCGACGAACCGCCGGGCGGTCAACTGGTTTCCGAGTTCGTCGTTGAAGAAGTCCGTCAGCGTCTCCGCCGTGTCGCGTGATTCGGTGAAGACGATGATACGCTCCCCGTCGTTCAGTCCCAGCGTTTCGGCGACGTAGGTCCTGACCTTCTGAAACTTCGGATGCCGACCCTCGTACTGGACCGCCTTGCGCATCGCTTCCTGCACTTTCGGCTCGGAAACCATGCGCTGGCTCGCCTTCGACGCGCCCGACGAGCGGGCGGAGTTGCGCTGGCGTTCGAAATACCGACGGAGAGATTCGACGCTCTGGGTTTCCGCGAGTTCGACCGCCCGGCGGAGTTTCATCACCTCCGCGTGCGCGGACATGCCTTGGTACCCCTCCGACTGGTCGTTGTCGATGAGTTTCTGCAACTGACCCCGGACCTTGTTCAGGTCCTTCTGGGAGACGTCGGGGCGCGTCGTGTTGATGACGCCGAGGTCCTTCAGGCGCTCCAATCTATCGGAGATGACCTCGTTCAGGGCGTCCCGAATCTCGATGATTTCGTCGGGGAGTTGCACGCGAACCCACTCGACTTCGGTGTCGTGGGTGTACGTCGAGACGTCGCTGTCTTCCTCCGTCATCACTTCCACTTCGTGCAGTCCGAGGTTCTCACAGACCTCCAGAATCGACTCCTTGTCCCCGCCCGGCGACGCGCTCATTCCGGTAACGAGCGGGTCGTTCGCGTCCGCGTGGTAGCGCTCCGCGATGTAGTTGTACGCGTAGTCACCGGTCGCGCGGTGACACTCGTCGAAGGTGACGTGCGTCACCGGTCCGAGGTCGATGCGCCCGCCCACGATGTCGTTTTCCACGACTTGCGGCGTGGCGATGATGACTTTCGACGATTTCCAAAGCTCCGAGCGTTCGTCGGGGCGGACCTCGCCGGTGAAGACCACGATGTCCTCGTCCGGAATCGAGAGGGCTTCCCGATAGAAGTCGGCGTGCTGGTTCACCAGCGGTTTCGTCGGTGCGAGGAGGAGCGATTTCCCGCCCACGTCGTCGAACCGTTCGGCCGTGACGAGCAAGCTGACCGTCGTCTTCCCCAGTCCGGTCGGGAGGCAGACGAGCGTGTGGTCGTTCCGCGCGGTCCCGGCCAGTTGAATCTGATAGAGTCGCCGCTCGATGAACGAGGGCGAGAGATAGGGGTGTTCCACGTAGTTCGTTGCAGCGTCCGTGGTCGCCATTCGTCGTGAGTTTGGTCGTCATTCGGTTAAAGGATTCGTGTGGCGGAGTGAAAGTGGTCGGCGAAGGTTTATATGAGATAGCGGGACCAAACCCGCCAATCGAATGGCAAAACACCTCCGCTACGTCGTTCGGATGCTGTTCCTCTGGCTGAGAGCGGTCGTCCGACGGAAGTGTTCGACGGTTCGTCGTCTCCGAACCGGTCAGAGTATCGAACTCGCCAAGGGAGAGAATGGTCAGGTGCAGCGCGATGACGACCTCCCGAAGTACGGTTACGGATGATCAAACGAGCATCGGCAGATACCGCAACCCGACGAAGATAGCCACGGCGGCACCGATGGGAATCGTGAGGTTGTCGTCGATGACGTAGCCCGCGATGACGGGTTTCACGCCGTCCGCGAGCGTCGCAGCGACGGCACCGAACACGGCGGCGGGAAGCGGGAGGCCGAAGGCGGATGCGATGAGAAGACAGACCGCGAAAGTCACCAGCAAAGTGTGGGCCGCCTTGATGCCGAGTTCGCCCGACCCGATGAGGCCGCTGATGGGGTCGGCGATGGTCAGCATGAGCATCGCGGGAATGGCGATTCGCGGTTCGAACACCCACGCCGTCGCGGTCATGCCGAAGAAGTAGAGGGCGTAACCTGCGAGGTTGTCCTGTTCGTAACTCCGCGTGAGTTCGTCGTATATCTTCCAGTCGAGGCCGACGAACAGGCGGATGATTTCGAGTGCGAGCGCGACCGCGGAACCGAGGAGAAGAAGCCAGCGCAACTGCTCCCACGTCAGCAAGCCCAGTAGGTACAGCGCCGGAAATCCGGTTCCGCTGACGTGTACCAGCCTGCGCTTGACTTCACCCGCCACGGTTAGAGTTCGGAGAAGGCGCGCTCGCCGCTCCGAAGGTCGGCGATGAGGCTCGGGAGGTCGTCGACGGCGACGCGAACCTGTTCGGTTGAGTCTCGCTCGCGGAGCGTCACCGTGTCGTCTTCGAGACCCTCGTAATCGACGGTGACGCAGAACGGCGTGCCGACTTCATCCTGTCGCCGATATCGACGGCCGATGTTCCCGGAGTCGTCGTAGACCACATCGAGGCCATGGCTTCGGAGTTCGGCCGCGATATCTCTGGCCGTCTCGCCCATGCCGTCCTTGTCCATGAGCGGGAAGACGCCGACCGTCGTCGGCGCGATTTCGGGGTCGAGCGACAGCCGGGTTCGCGTTTCGCCCTCGATTTCGTCCGTGTCGTAGGCGTGGTCGAGGACGGTGTAAAGCACGCGGCCGATACCGATGGACGGTTCGACGACGTGCGGAACTATGTGTTCGCCCGACTCCTTGACTTCCTCGACGCTGAAACCGGTCTTCTCGACCGGAATCGCGTAGGTGTCGCCGTCGGCTTCCACGGTCACCTCGTCGCCGTCGAAGGCGGTGCGGTCGCGCTCCGCGAGCGTCTGGAGCGCCTCGGCGATGTCGGCGGCCGCGCCGCCGAACTCCGGACCGAGATAGCTCATGTCGGGGTC